>JANOTV010000057.1:0-22627 GCA_031416495.1 Gemmatimonadota bacterium | reverse complement strand
CGATCGCGACCGGCGGGGGCACGAGTTCGCGGCTGGTCGTGCTCAGCTTGGATCGCCACTGACGAAGAGCCGCAGGAGATCACGCGCGACAGGCAACGGCGGCGGTAGGTCGTTCGGAAGACAACGTCATGGCCTCACCACGGGTCCAAGATACTGGTCGAACCACTTGTGAGGGACTCGGCCACCATCATCGTGCGCGGGAGGAAGTGTCCGCCGTCGAAGAGGATCTGCTTCTTGTCGCCGGGTGGTGACCCGAGCAGCCGCAGGAACGGCTTCTGTGAGAGCTCGATTGGGAACGCGCTGTCGTATCGGCCACTCAGCATGAGGACGGGGATGCGGACGCGCGGGAGGAAGTTCACTGGATCCACCTCCGGGCGTGTCTGGGCCATGGAGAGTCCGGCGACGTTGAGGATCGCCGTGCGAAACCGCGGCTCGATCGCCAACATGACGCCACCCAGCCGTCCGCCCCAACTGGTGCCGACGTACGCAAGGAGTGTGGTGTCGATGTCCGACCGGGTCGCAACGTAGTCGATCGAGCGCCTCATTTCCGTCGCCCAGCGCAGCATCCGGTCGCGATGCTCGATCGTCGCGGTCACCGCGTCCCCCCGCATGCCACTCCCACGCCCGTAGGTGTGCTCGTAGATCGGGTAGAGCACGGCGCGGCCGCTGCGCACGAGGTAGTCCACCGCCATCATCGAGAGCTTCCGGCGGTCGCGCAGGATGAAGGCGTCCGACGCCGGCCAGAGCACGATCGTCTGGTAGGGCGCCCTGACTCGCTTGGGCAGGAAGAGCACGGCCCACATCCGCCCGCCACTCCCCGGCAGGTCGAACTCAATATCCTCGCGCACCCAGTCGGCGTGGGTCGTGTCGCGCGAGACCACCGTCGCGTTCAGCGGCGTCCGATCATAGTCGTAGAGCGAAAGGAATCCGCGGAACGTCGCGTCGTCCACGGGTCGTGCGGCGTTGTAGTCGCGCGTCAGGCCGGGGATGGGAGCACTCGCGCGCTCCAGATCCTTCCCCTCGCCCACGCGCCGCACGAGGCGGATGCCGTTGATCGGCGACCGGTCGAGTTCCGGCTGCGTATAGAGCTCGGAAAACAGGTACGGCGGATCCGTCCAGCCGCCGCCGAGGATGTATCGGCTCCCCGGCGCGCGCGCGTTCACCGTCCACTCGCGCACGTTGCCCGCCATGTCGTACACGCCCCTCGGGCTCACGCCGCGCTCGGCGCCCCCACGCTCGGGACTCGCCGACTCGTAGCGCCCGTGCGGCACCACCCAGCGGGCCGCCTCGGGGATCGCTGCCGCATTCCACTCGATCACGGTGGGGAGCGCCTTGCCGACAAAGCGCGCATAGGCTTGGGCCTCGTACCAGCTCACTCCGCCGACCGGGAGGTCCTCGGTGCCACTCGCGGGCGCGCCACCTTCCCACGATGACGGCCCGGGGCGACCGGTCCTGTCCGTGAACTGCGAGACGGCCTCCGCCCACGGGACGAACTTCCCGCTGCGGACGATCGTCGAGTCCCACCAGGTGCGGTGAGTGTACCCACCCGCATCCACGAACGCTTTGTACTGGCGATTCGAGACTTCGAGCCTGTCCATCAGGAAGTCGGCGAGATCGAATGTGTCGCCTGCGGCGAGGCCGTAGAGCGTCCCCGTCAGTCGTCCCCCACGCAGCATCACCATGTCGGAGTCCGGATCGGTGAGCCGCCGGAGCGGCATCGGGCTCGGGATCGGGGCGTAGCTCCCGCCGAGGCGCGCCCCCATGATCGTCACGGGACGATAGCCCGCCTTCGTGTAACGGTAGAACCATGCGTTTCTCGGGATCCGGACCGGGTGCGTGGGCGTTGTGCCGACGTGAATCCACTTCATCGTGTCGCTCACCGCTGCGCGGGTCACTTCCGCGCCCATTGGCTCGCTCAAGAATGTCTGCGTCAGCGACAGCCCGGCCCAGGCCGCATCCACCGCCGAGTCTCCAGGTGCGCGCGCCGCCGCCGCGACGGCAAGGGCGAACGCCGAGTCGAGTTCGTCGGCCTCGACGAGTCGCGCGATGGTCGGCAGGGCGGTCTCGTGCACCCAGCGGGCCCGGCGGTCTCCGGCGAAGAGTACGGAGAGTATGCCCGCCGCCGCGAGCGCGAGTCCGCCCACGAGCAGCGCCGCGCGAGGGCGTCCAGGTCTTCCGACCGCCGCTGGCGCAGCAAGCGCGCGCAACTCGCCAAGCAGAGACTCGGCCGTGGCGGGACGATCGGTAGGATCGAACGCAAGACAGCGCGCCACGAGATGCACCAGCTCGGGCGATGCGGCCGCACAGTGCGGCGCCAGCGATGGCGCCTCCTCCGCAAGTTTGTCCCCCACGATCTGTTGCCACCTGCCCGCGAACGCGGGCGCCCCCGCGAGCATCTCGAACAGCAAGGTGCCGATGGCGTAAATGTCCGCGCGATGGTCCGTGCCGCCATCGCCGACGGCCTGCTCGGGGGCCATGTAGGCGGGCGTTCCCAGCGAAGTGCCTTCGATGGTGAGCGACTCGGCTCCGCGCGCATACCCGACGGCCTTGGCAATGCCGAAGTCCGCGACGATGGCGTGGTGTCCAGAGAGCAGCACGTTGTCCGGCTTGATGTCGCGATGCACGACACCTTGCGCGTGTGCGTGCACCAACGCCTCGGTCACGTCCATCGCCACGCGGAGTGCCTCGGCGACCGGCATGGCACCGCCCGCGGCCAACCGGCTACGCAGCGACTCGCCGGTAGCGACCGGCATCACGTAGTACAGCAACTCGCCGTCCGCGGCCCCGCCTGAATCGAGCAGCGCGAGGATGTGCGGATGGTTCAGGCGCGCCGTGATCGCGATCTCGCGGAGGAAGCGTTCGCCGGTGAGAGACCGGGCGAGGTCGGTGTGAAGGACCTTGATGGCGACGTCGCGGTCGTGCTTGAGGTCGCGGGCGAGGTAGACCGTGGCCATCCCGCCCGCCCCGAGCTCGCGCTCGATCCGGTAGCGGTCGGCCAACGCCGCCGAGAGACGTACGATGTCGGTGCTCATCGGGGCGCGCCCGGCCACGAGCTGGACTACTCGGCCTTCACCTTCTTGAAGCGGTCGCGGATCGAGAGGAGCTCCACCGAATTGTCGGCGTTCTTCTTGATGAGGTCTTCGAGCAGCGTCATGATGACGGTGTCGTCCTCGATCAACGTCGGCTCAGGGCCGAGGCGCACGCCGTAGCCCATGTGGCGGCCCGACTGGAGCACCATCTCGTTCTTCACGACGACATCGGACTCGGAGTCCGCGACGCGCACCACGCAGAACTTCTTCCCATGCTTTTCCATGTAACCGACGCGCAGGTAGGCGCTCTCGGGCCAGGAGGGAAGATCGTGCACCTTGCCGTCGGTGCCCTCGAAGGTGGTTGCGCCCGGCTTCAGCGACGGGAGGTTCCGCTCGAGGCCGCCATGGTACATCAACGCGTGACGCATCAGAGTCCTAGGATGAAGGAACGTGAAAGTTCGCACCGTGGATGCCCTGAAACAACTCCGGCGGCGGCCCCAAGACCACCCCACGGGGGCATTCGGCGGGTGATCCTCGCGCTCATCACTCGTCCGCTGGCACCTCCCGCTCCCGGACCAGCGACCAGATCGCCGGGATCACGAACAACGTGAGCAGGGTGCTGCTCAGCATGCCGCCGATCATCGGCACGGCGATGCGCTTCATGACGCTCGCACCGGCGCCCGTGGCCCAAAGGATCGGCAGCAGCCCGAGCATCGTCGATGCCACGGTCATCATCTTCGGCCTCACGCGCTCGACCGCGCCCTCCATCACGGCGGCGTAGAGGTCTGCCCGCGTGACCGTTGCGCGCGCCTTCAACCGGTCCTTCCATGCCTGTTCGAGGTACACGATCATCAGCACGCCGGTCTCGGCTGCCACACCGGCCAGAGCTAGGAATCCGATCGTGACCGCGACCGACCATTCGTAGTCGAGCGCCCAGAGCGCCCAGACGCCGCCGACCAACGTGAACGGCACCGACAGCATCACGATCATCGTCTCCTTCACACGCCCGAAGTTCAGGTAGAGCAGCAGGAAGACGAGCGCGAGCGTCGCGGGCACCACGAGTTGCATGCGCGTCTTCGCGCGCTCCATGTACTCGTACTGTCCGCTCCACACGATCGAATAGCCAGCCGGCAGCGTGACATTCTCTCGCACCATGCGCTGTGCTTCCTCGACGTAACCGCCCACGTCGCGCTCGCCGGGATCGATGTACACCCACGACGTCGGCGTCGCGTCCTCCGTGCGCACGACCATCGGACCATCCACCTGTTTTATGGTCGCGACCTGACCGAGCGGGATAGACGCGATGCCGCCGGTGCGACGCGTGGCGATCAACACGTTCGCAAGCCGTTCGGGTGTGTCGCGCAGCTCCTGCGGATACCGCAACCGCACGCCGTACCGTGCGCGGCCCTCCACGGTCTGCGTGATGGTCATCCCGCCGATCGCGGTCGCGATCACCGCCTGCACGTCGCCCACGTTCAGCCCATGCCGCGCCGCAGCCGCCCGGTCGATCGCGATATCCAGGTAATAGCCCGCCTGCGCACGCTCGGCGAACACGCTCCGCGTCCCGGGCACCATCCCAACATGCATCTCGATCTCCTTGCCGATCCGCTCAAGCTCCCCGAGATCCTCGCCGAAGATCTTGATCCCCACCGGGGTGCGGATGCCCGTCGCGAGCATGTCGATGCGTCCCTTGATCGGCATCGTCCACGCGTTGCTCACACCGGGCATGCGCACGGCCGAATCCATCTCGGCGATCAATCGCTCAGACGTCATCCCGTCCCGCCACTCATCGCGCGGCTTGAGCGTGATGGTCGTCTCGGCCATGTCGAGGCCCGCGGGGTCTGTGGCCGTGCCGGCGCGCCCCGCCTTGCCGAACACCGTCGCCACCTCGGGGAAGCTCTTGAGGATGAGGTCCTGCTGGCGCAGCAGTTCCCTCGCGCGCGCGACGCTGATGCCAGGGAGCGTGGTGGGCATGAAGAGGATCGTGCCCTCATCTAGCGGTGGCATGAACTCGCTGCCGATGCGCTGGAAGGGGATCCAGGTGAGGATGAATGCGACGGCCGCCGCCGAGATCACGGGCCAGCGATGGCGCTGCACGAAGGCGAGTGAGGGGCGATAGACGCGGATCATCCCGCGGCTGAGTGGATTGCGCGCCTCGCGCCGGATGCGGCCGCGCACGAAGAGTTCCATCAGCACGGGCACGAGCGTGATGCTCAGCACGCTCGCCGCCGCCATCGCGAAGGTCTTGGTGAGCGCGAGGGGAGTGAAGAGTCGCCCTTCCTGCCCCTCGAGGGTGAACACGGGGATGAACGAGACGGTGATGATCAGCAGCGAGTAGAAGAGCGACGGCCCAACTTCGTTCGCCGAGGCGATGACGATGGCGCGGCGCTCGGCGTTCGAGAGCGTGCCCGTGTCGAGGAACTCCTCGCCCGGCGGGATCCGCCGCTCGAGGTGCTTGTGCATGTTCTCGACCATCACGATGGCGGCGTCGATCATCTCGCCGATGGCGATGGCGATGCCGCCGAGCGACATGATGTCGGCGTTGACGCCCGCAGCGCGCAGGCCGATGAAGGCGATGAGCACGCTGATGGGGAGCGTGATCACGGCGACGAGCGCCGAGCGTACGTGGAGGAGGAAGGCGACGCAGATGAGCGCGACGATGATGAACTCCTCGAGCAGCGTCTCGCGCAGCGTCGAGACGGCGGCTTCGATGAGCTCACTGCGGTCGTACACGGGCAGCACCACGACCCCAGGCGGGAGCCCAGCTTGCAGCTCGGCGAGCTTCGCCTTCACCCGGTCGATCGTCGCGAGGGCGTTCTCACCCACGCGCATGACGACGATCCCGCCCACGGCATCGCCGCGCCCGTCGAGGTCGGTGACGCCACGGCGCGCGGCGGGGCCCACACTCACTCGCCCGATATCTCCCACCCGCACCGGCGTGCCTCCGGCCGTGGCCTTGATCACCACGCCTTCGATGTCGCTCACCCCTCGCAGGTAACCGAGTCCGCGGATCATGTACTCGCGCTCGGAGAGCTCCATGACCATCGCGCCGACGTCGGCGTTGGCGTTCTGCACCGCCATCATGATGTCGGGGATGGCGACGCCGTAAGCCTGCAGCCTGGTGGGGTCGAGATCGATCTGGTACTGCTTCTCGAACCCGCCCACGCTCGCCACTTCGGCCACACCAGGCACCGAGGTGAGCGCATTCCGCAGGTACCAGTCCTGCACGGTGCGCAGCTCGGAGAGATCGAGCTTCCCCGTGGTGTCTTCGAGCACGTACTGGTAGACCCAGCCGAGCCCGGTGGCGTCAGGGCCGATGGTCGGTGACACATTGGCGGGCAGGCGCACGCCGAGTCCGCTCAGGTATTCGAGCACGCGACTGCGCGCCCAGTAGAGGTCGGTGTCGTCGTCGAAGATCACATACACGAACGAGACGCCGAAGAACGAGTACCCGCGCACAGTGCGCGCGCCGGGCACCTTGAGCATCTCGGCGGCGATGGGATACGTGACCTGGTCCTCGACGATGCGCGGCGCCTGCTCGCCGTAGTCGGTCTGGATGATGACCTGCACGTCGGAGAGGTCGGGAAGCGCCTCGAGCGGCGTGGCGCGCACGGCGACGATACCGCCGATGGTTAGCGCGGCGGTGGCGAAGAGGACGAGGACGGGGTGGTGGACCGACCACTCGATGAGACGGCGAAGCATCAGGGCTCCCTCGTCATGCCACCCAGGGCGGTGCGCAGGTTGGACTCGGCGTCCACCAGGAACGTTGCGGAGGCGACGACGGTGTCGCCCTCGGCGAGTCCGCTGATGATCTCCGCGCGTTCGTTGGACATCGCGCCCACCTGCACGGCGCGCGATTCGAGCCGGCCGTCGGCGAGACGCACGAAGACGAGTGTGCGTGTGCCGGTCGAGAGAAGCGCCGAGCGGGGGACCGTGAGCACGTCGCCCCGACTCGCGCCCGTCAACTGGAGCGTCGCGAACAGGCCGGGCTTGAGTCGCGCACCAGGGTTCGCGAACGCGACGCGCACGCGGGAAGAGCGCGTCTCCGCCGAGAGCGTCGGGTAGATGAACTCCACACGACCGGTGAATCGCTCACCGGGGAAGGCATCGAACGTTGCGACGGCCTGTTGCCCCGTGCTGAGCGAGCGAAGGTCCTGCTCGTACACTTCGCCCTCTATCCAGACGCGAGAGAGATCGGCGATGCGATAGAGCGCCTCGCCGGCCATGATGCGCTGGCCGGCGGTGACGGACTTCTCGAGGACGATCCCCGAGGCGGGCGATCGCAGCGTGACCGTACGTGCGACTTCGCCTGTGCGCTCGAGTCGCGCGATCTCCTGCTCGGGTATGTCCCACCAGGCGAGCCTTCGGCGTGCGGCGGCGACGAGTCCGTCCTCGCTCGCGGTGTCCGTCGCGAGACGTCGTGCGAGGAGGAGTTCTTCCTGTGCGCTCACGACCATCGGTGAGTAGAGGTCGAGCAGTGGGTCGCCGACGCGGACAGGTTGTCCGGTCTGGTTCACATGCAGTCGCTCCACGAAGCCATCGACCTTCGGCGTGACGATGTGCAGCCGCGTCTCATCCACCACCACCTGACCGCTGGCGCGCACATCCTGCGTGATCGGGGACCGCGTCACCGGCGCGAAGGTCACTCCGATGCGGCGTGCCTGATCCGCTGTCATCGAAACGGGGAGTGTGGAGTCCTCGGAGGTTCCGGATGCGGCACCCATCGTGCTGTGATCGTGGCCGGCGGCGTCGGCAGCCGCGTCGGTGTCGGCAGCCCCTGGGCGAGTGGCCCACCATGCGATGCCGACCGCCAGCACCGGCGCCAGTATGACCAGCGTGATCGTGGCCGCGCGACGCGCCTGGGACCTGGTCACGGATCCCCGTGGGGGTGTGGCGTTTGTCATGGCGTCACCATCAGCGTGCGGCCCGCGAGCATCTCCAGCTCCGCCCAGGCGTTCCCCTGCGAGACGTCGAGCGCGATGAGTTCCATGCGATACTGGTTCACGGTCATGCGATTCTCCACGACGGTCATGAAATCCACGTCCCCGGCGCGGTACGCCGAGAGCGACGAGGCTGCGGCGGCCTCGGCTTGTGGGAGGACGGTGCCGCGATAGAGCGTGGCGAGCCGGCGGCTGCTGGCGAGCGCGGTGTGCACCTCCGTGACGCGGCCGCGCGTGTCGGCGCGCATCGCGGCGAGGTCGGCCTCGGTCATCTCGCGCATCGCGGCGGCCTCGTCGCGCAGGCGGAGCTGGCGTGAGCCAGCCCAGAGGGGGATGGTGGCGCCGATCATGAGGCTGCCCATGCGCTCGGTGCCCATCGCGGTCGAGCGCTCAGCGTACTGCACTCCGAGCTGCGGGTCGGGCCAGCGTTCGCGGGCGGCCAGCCGGTGTTCGGCGGCAGCGGCTTTCACCTCTGCGAGTCCCGCAGCGAGCATGGGCCGGTTCTCGAATGCGAGCGTCAGGAGCGAATCGCGGGATGGGATCGTGTGGGGGAACGCGGGAGCGCTCGGCGCACCGCTCACGGAATCCATCGGCATGTCGAGCTCAGCGGCGAGCCGCGCATGCGCGCCTTCACTCATGGCCCGCATGCGCTCGACATCCTCGTCCATGCGCGCGATCTCCACGCGCGCGCGGAGCACGTCCACTTGGCGGCCGGTGCCCACGCGATACATCGATGTGGCGATGGCTTCGACGTCCTCGAGCAGTCGGCGCGTCTCGAGCGCGATGCTCACCTGCCGCTCGGCGCCCCAGCGCTCGTAGAACGACATCGCGGCGGCGGCTCGCGCGGTCCATCGGGCGTCGGCGACTCGGGACTCGGCCGCGTCAGCGCGTGCTCGCACCACACGCCCGGCAGCAGCGAGCTTTCCCGGGAGCGGGACCATCTGCATGAGCTGCAGCTGCCGCATGCCAATCAGCGGGTCTGCGGCGAGTTCGGGCAGCATGTAGTTCATGAGGCCGAATTGGAGTGTCGGGTCCGGTGGACGCGTGGCTCCGGGCACACGGGCGCGAGCCGCGCGGGCGAGCGCCTCGCTGGCGCGGATACGCGGCGTGCCGCGGTCCACGGCGGCGTAGACATGAGCAAGCGTCAGCGGTTGCTGCGCGATCACAGGCCTGCCTGATGTCGTGCCCGCTGTCGGCTCCTGTGCGTCCACGACTGCGGTGCTCAGCACCAGCGCACATGCCAATGAACGCAGGGCGATGAAGCCCAGGGACGATGATCTCATATGGTGTTCTCCTGATAGCTGATCGCGATCACCAGGTGGGATCGCGGCGCGCACACGGTCATGTCACGTGGTGCGGGCACCTCAGCAGGTGAGGGCCCGGTAGCGCGGTCAGCGTCGCGGCGGGGGTGTTTCCGGCGCGCGCGCGACATCGCTCGGCGCAGACTGCCCCGCACTGGAGGGGACGTCGTGCGCAGTGTGAGCGGCAGCAAACACGACGACAGCAACGACGACCCGATCTGTGGAACATGGAGCGAGCATCAGGCACTCATGATGGCCCGCCGGTGCGGACTCCGGTGCATCGTGCTCACCACAATCCGCCTCGTGTGACGAGACCGCCCCAGCGCCCGTCATCGCGTTCGGCGATCCCGCGCACACGGGTGTGGCCCCGGCGAGCGTGGCGAATGCAACGCTACCGGCAACCAGCAGGGCGAGGGACTTCCGGAGGAGTTTCTGCATCGGCACGGTGCGAAATGTGTACGAAATTGGCGCCGAGCGCCATCGGATGATCTTCCGTGGCCGGTAAGGGTTTTCACTACAGCGGACTCTTCATGACAGGCGCTCCCCACGGGCATGCCGACCATCACGGGCAGGTGGACCATCCGGCGCCGAGCCCACCGCCTCTGCCGTGCGGGTTCGGTTGCCATGCCCGCATATTTCTTCCATGCATTGCCCAACCTGCGACCGCGACAGCACCAACCGTCGCGTCTGTCCGTTCTGCTTCTCGCCGTATCCGCCGGACGACGATCGAGCGCCGTTGACGCAGCGGACGACGTCGGTGCCGCGTGAGAGCGCGTCGAACCTCACGCTGACGCAGACCATCGAACATGCCGCGATCGGCACGCGCGACTTCGTGATGAAGCAGACGCCGGTCGTGCGCTGGAGCGGCGCGGGCATCGCGCTGGTGTTGATGTTCTGGATGCTCAGCACTCGCGACGCGCCCGCTGCGACGGGAACGCGCGGCATGGAGGGGGCGGGCACGCCGGTGCCGGCGACCGAGGTGACGATGACGCGCGAAGCCGCGACCGCCTATATCCAGCAGACGCGCGGCACGGCCCTTGTGGAGATGCACAACGACGAAGTGTTCGTGAGCTTCAACGCCGCGACGTTCCCGTTGAAGGAGGAAGGACAGATCGCGCTCGTCATGCGCTTCGCCACCGCCGACGAGGTGGTGGAGGGACGCAAGCGCCGTATATTCTTCTACAATCCCAACGGCCGCATCTTCGCGCAGTCCGACGCCGTGACCGGCCTGACGATCAAGTAACCCGCGTCGCTACTGGTACTGCACGTACACGACCTTGGGGTTCAACGCGAGGATCTCCTTGATCGGCGTCGGCGGATCGTCGTTGCGCAGCTTGTAGAACTGCTTCCACCCGGCGAACTGCACCGGCTCCGCCTTGATGTACTCGCGGAACGTGTTCCGCTTGAGCCACGGCTTCCCGAACCCATCCATGTGCATCACGATCTGCACCGCCGGGTCGAGCTTGATGTTCTGGTAGTTCGTCACGCCGCGCTGCGTGAAGCGGTGGATCACGAATACCTTCGGTGGCAGCTTGTACTTGTCCACGATGCCCGCGAGGAAACGCGTCGCGTAATTGATGTCGCTCGCATCGAAGGTGCCGATCCGCTTGCCGGGCAGGCCGCCGTGCTTCATCGAGAACTCGGGGTCGATACCGAGGTGGAAGTTCGGACGCATGAGGAACTTCTCGAGGCGCGGCAGCTCTTCCGGAAGCGTCGAGAGTCCGACCTGCACGTCGAGGAACACGAGCGCGTTGCGCGTCGCGGCCCAGGCGGCCACGCGCTCCACCAGCGTGTCGGCCATGCGCGCGCGATACTTGCCATCCCCGCCCGCCGAGCCCTGCGCGACCACCGCGACCAAGTGCAGCGCGGGTACCACCGGCGTCGACGGGTCGGCCTTGTTCCAGGCCGCCACTTCGGCGTCGAGCATCGTCAGCATCTGGTCGCTCGGATACTCGCCGAGCACGCCCATCCGCTTGGAGAGCGGGTTGCCGTAGTAGGCGATGATGCGCTGGTGCGGAAGGATCGCGCCCGGCAGCGGCGTTGGTCCCTTCACGGGCCACTTGAGGTCCATGAGGGAATCGCGACGCGCGCGTGCGATGCCTTCGGCGGTCGGCGCGGCGCCGACGCGCGGAGTCGTCGCGGTCAGAGCGGCCGCCTTCTTCGCCTTGGGCGCTGTCGTTGGCGGCGGTGGCGATGCGGGCTGCG
Organism: Gemmatimonadota bacterium; assembly: GCA_031416495.1. GTDB lineage: Bacteria > Gemmatimonadota > Gemmatimonadetes > Gemmatimonadales > Gemmatimonadaceae > Pseudogemmatithrix. The sequence continues at coordinate 11,152 of JANOTV010000057.1, read as the reverse complement.
AGTCGGGAGGCAGTTGGGCGGCCATCACGCGCGGCGTCGCGACTGCGAGCACGGCTGAACCTGCAAGGAGCGAGGTCGCGACGAGGATCGTGCGAATGGAGAGCTTGAGCGGATGGCTGGCAGAACGGTTCATGAGCAATGGCAAGAGTGTGTTGTGTGCGGCGATCACTGACCCGTCACGACGAGCCGGCGATCGGCACGGATGACGTACTGCCCGGCAACGGAGATCTCGAGCTGCACGAGATAATCGCCGGCCTTCAATGTTGAGATGTCCACCTGGACCGCGCGCGGCGACATCGTGCTCGCGAGCGCCGACATGTCCTCGATCGTCAGGCTCACCGGCTGCGATTCGCGCGAGAGTCGCAGCGCCCGACCGAGCAATCCGCGCGACTCCTCGGTCTCCGGCACCACGGTGAGCGAGATGGTCATGCGCTCACCCGCGGGATTGGTGTTGTACGCTTCCCAGTAGACGCCGAGCGGCTCGCCCGAGCGCACGCGCTGCGTGGGGATCGCGTGCGGCAGCACGTCCTCGACATTGGTCGGGAAGCTGCCGTAGGGCTTGTAGAAGAGCAGGTCGGAGAGGATCACGCGCGCACCCACGCCGAAGGGCGGCCTGATGCCATAGCGCGCACGAGCGAGCACCGACGCGGAATCCGCGGCGATCTCTGCGCTCATGAGCAGCGGACCCCACGGCGCGCGCACGGTCATCGTGCCTCTGGCCGGTGCATCGGCGACGATCGTCTGCGTCGCCGATGGCTTGATGCCCGGAGTCAGCGTGAGCGAGGCATGCAGGCGCGCACCCGCCATCGTCTTCACCTTGCTCACATCGTACGCGAGCACCACGAGCGCCGTGTCGCCGCGGCGGAAGAGCGCCTGCTGATGCTCCAGCATCGCGATCTTCTTCGCATACGGCGGGTGATACCGCGCGACCACGGGGGGAAGCTGCACCGCCCAGTGGATGGAATCGGAGACTGCGGGGTTCGCGAGCACGTAGTACGGCGGGATCAGCCGGTGCGCAGGAGTCGCCTCGATGCCGACCACGTTGATGGCCGACGAGCGCGGCTCGCCCGGTTGCACCGGCCGGTCCTGGCCGCGTCCCCACGCCACCGGCCAGCCGAAGCGCAGCAGGATCTCATGTTCCGCGTCGTCGAACTCGCTGCGGAACGCCGATGGCGCCTCGCGCAGGAACTCGATGTACACCAGCCGGCTGTAGTGCTCGGTGCGTGAATCGTTGCCCGGCATGCCGTAGCGCGTGCGCGCGAACCACCACACGCGGTCCTCGTACTTCTCGCGCTGGTCATCGCCGCAGGTGGTGCGGATATACGCGCGCCGCGTGTCGTCGTCCAGAAAGGGCGTGATGTCCCGCCAGGTGCAGCGCTCGCGCACCGACATCGCACCGAGCGCCTTCATATACGCCGACTCCGCTTCGGGGTAGCGCCGGAGTGCATGGAGCGCAAAGCCCTCGAGCGCGTCGCACCACCAGCCGAATGCCTCGCACTCCTGCGCGACGGCGAGCGCGTCCTCATGGCGGCCCGCTTCGTTCAGGTAGCGCACGCGCTGGCCGCTGATCCAGTTGTCGGCCGGCGATCGTTTGGCGAGGGTCGCGAGCCGCTCGAGCAGCCGCTCCCGCGCGGCGGTCACCGTCGGGTGCTCGGGCGCCGGAGCCGGCGAATCCTCGTCGTACCAGTAGCACATCAAGCCGACCGACTCTTGGCACGACTTCGGCGAGGGACTGCGGATGCCCGGCAGGTTCTCGCGGCGGAAGTTCTCGAACTGGGCCTGGGCCCGCTGGCCCACCACCCGCGCATCCTCGGCGGGCGGTGCTCCGTCGGCGGAGCCTTCCTGCGCCGTGGCGGGCGAGACACGAACCGCCGCGAGCGCCAGCAGGGCGGCGGCGAACGACAGCGTGAGGTGGCGCCGGGGATTTTTCACTGTCGTATAGTACACGGAACCTCCGCATTGGTGGCTTCACGCCACACTCGCACCGGCCGAAGTGATAGTTTTCGGCCATGCCGACCATCGTCTTCGAGTCGCTTCACGACGGCGTGGAGCCGCCGCGCCGCGCGACTTCCGCCAGTGCCGGTCACGATCTTGCCGCCTGTCTGACGTCGGGCGTGGTGAAGGTGTTCACGGCGGGCCGTGCCACGCCACGCGCCGTCGAAACCGGTGCCGCGGGAATGACCATCACCCTGGCTCCGGCGGAGAAGGCGCTGGTGCCCCTGGGATTCAGGGCGCGGCTGCCGGCGGGGTACGAGGCACAGGTCCGGCCGCGGTCGGGCACGAGTCTCAAGACCGAACTCGTGATCGTGAACAGCCCGGGGACCATCGACGCCGATTATCCCGATGAGTGGTGTGTGCCGGTCAGGAACGGCGGTACCGCACCGTTGGTGATCACGCATGGTGAGCGCATCGCGCAGATGGTGCTCGCGCGGTTCGAGACGTTCGAGTTCGTCGATGGTTCGGTGGAGCGCTCGACCGACCGTGCCGGCGGCTTCGGGTCGACCGGGAAGTAGGCGGAACCTGCGCGAGTCAGGCGCCGTATTCGTCAGGCAACACGCACAGGCAGAACGCAGATGCGACAGACGCACCTCAATCCATGGAGTGAAGTGATGCGGTCCCTTTTCCCGCTGGCCTTTTTGCTGACGCTGCTACTCGGCGCGCCGGCCGTCGGCACTCTCGCCGCGCAGGATCCGACGCCCGTCAGGATCCAGTCCTTCGAGCTCCCCAACGGGCTCAAGGTCCATCTGGTGGAGGATCACTCCGCGCAGGTGGTCGCGGTGAACGTCTGGTATGACGTCGGCTCCCGCGACGAACGCGTCGGCCGCACGGGCTTCGCGCACCTGTTCGAGCACATGATGTTCCAGGGTTCGGCGAACGTCGGCAAGACCGAGCATGCGCAGTTCGTCGAGCGCGCGGGCGGCATGTACAACGGCTCCACGCAGCCCGACCGCACCAACTACTACAATGTGCTCCCGTCCAACCGGCTGAACCTCGCGCTCTGGCTCGAGGCCGACCGCATGCGTTCGCTCGCAGTGACGGCGGAGAACCTCAAGAACCAGCAGGAAGCGGTGAAGGAGGAGCGCCGGCTGCGCTTCGACAACCAGCCGTATTTCGGCACCCTCATCGACTCGCTGCCGACGATGTTCAACGCGGATCGCTGCTTCGCCTACGCGCATTCGATCATCGGCTCGATGGATGACCTGAACGCCGCGAGCGTCGAGGATGTGCAGGCCTTCTTCGATCTCTACTACGCGCCGAACAACGCGACGCTCGTGATCACCGGTGACGTGCAGCCCGCGGAGGCGCGTCGTCTCGTGACGGAGTACTTCGGCGGTATCGAGCGCGGGCAGCAGCCGCCCGCGGTCGAGTGCGCGGCGCAGGGCGGCACGGGCGTTGAAGTCGTCCGTCGCGTGACCGACAAGAACGCGACACTCCCCGCGGCGCTCACGGCATATCGCACCGTCGGACCGTCGCATGCCGACCACCCCGCGCTCGAGCTGCTCTCCACGATCCTCGGCGTCGGCGAGAGCTCGCGCCTCAATCGCGCGCTGGTGCGCGAGAGCAAGGTCGCGGTCGCCGCACAGGGGCTCTTCAATCCGTTCGGCCCGATGCGCGGCGCCGGCATCTTCGGCGTGCTCGCGATCGCGAACCAGGGCGTGTCGATCGACACCGTGCAGGCGCAGGTGCTGCGGCAGGTGGTCGCGTCGGCCGATGCGATCACGCCGGATGAACTGTTGAAGGCGAAGAACTCGTGGCGCGCGCAGACGATCTTCAGCCGCCAGGAGGCGCTCGCCGTCTCCGAGGCGGTGCACTACGCGGCGATGTACCTCGGTTCGGCGGACGCCGTGAACACCGACGCCGCCCGCTACAAGGCAGTGACCGTCGCCGATCTCCGGCGCGTGGCGCGCACCTACCTGCGCCCCGAGAACTCGCTCACACTCTTGATCGTGCCGGAGGGTCGCTGACATGCGCGCGATCTCTTTGATGGCCGCACTGTTCGTCGCGGCATCGTCCGTGGCGAGCGCGCAGTTCCCGACACGTCCGCCCGCGCCGGCCAGGTTGGAACCGGCGCAGTTCCCGCCATTCGTGGATACGGTGCTCACCAATGGCATGCGGCTGCTCGTCGTCCACAACGCGAAGCAACCCGTGCTCTCGCTCACGCTCGCGATGCCGGCCGGCTCGTTCTATGACCCGGCAGGCAAGACTGGCACCGCGAGCTTCGTCGCGGGACTCCTCACGAAGGGCGCAGGCGCACGCACCGCCGACGAGATCGCGGCGACCATCGAAGGCGTGGGCGGTTCGCTCTCCGCGAGCGCCGGCGCCGACTTCCTCTCGCTGAACGCCGCTGTGCTCACGGGCGACAGTGAGATCGCATTCGAACTGCTGGCCGATGCGGCGATGCGTCCGACCTTCCCGGCGACGGAACTCGAGCTGCTCCGCACGCAGACGTTCTCAGGCCTCGCGCTCGCCAAATCGCAGCCCGATGCGATCGCGAGCCGCGCCTTTGCGCGCGCGCTCTACGGTGAGCATCTGTACGGCCGTCGTGAGGATGAGACGACGGTGCGCGCGATCACACGCGACGACCTGCTCGCGTTCCACGAGGCGTTCGTGCGGCCCGCACAGGCGCTGCTCGTCGTCGCCGGCGCGATGCCGGCCGAAGAAGTGATCGCACTCGCGGAGCGTACGTTCAGTGCATGGCGCGGCCGTCCCGCGGCGGCTCCCATCGCGCGTCCGGCGCCGCAGCGCGCGCGCTCGGAGATCGTGCTCGTGCACCGTCCGGGCTCGGTGCAGTCGAACCTCGTGGTCGGCAACACCACCTGGATGCCGACCGACTCGCGCGCCATCGCACTCACCGTGGCGAGCCAGATGCTCGGCGGCGCGAGCGATTCGCGACTCTTCCAGATCCTGCGCGAGAGCAAGGGATGGACGTACGGCTCCTACTCGAGCGTGCAGCGCAACAAGCTGCTCGGCTCGTTCACGGCGACGGCCGAAGTGCGCAACGAGGTCACCGACTCGGCGCTCGTCGAACTGCTCACGCAGATGCGTCGCATGAGCACCGAGAAGCCCCCGGCCGATGAGTTCGAGCGCCAGAAGCAGACGCTCGTGGGCCGGTTCCCGCTGCAGATCGAGACGGCGTCGCAGGTCGCATCGCAGGTCGCGAATGCACGCCTGCTCGGCTTGCCGTCGGATTTCGTGCAGACGTATCGCCAGCGTCTCGCGGCGGTCACGCCCGAGCAGATGCAGGCAGCCGCGCGCGCCGGCATCCGCGCCGATGCGGCGCTCATCGTCGTCGTCGGTGATGCTGCGAAGATCGGCGAGCAGCTCAGGGCCATCGCGCCGGTTCGGATGGTCGATGTGGACGGCAATCCGATGGCTGTCGAGGAACTCGCACGCGGCCCGATGCGCGCCGACCTCGACCTCTCGCGTCTCGTGCCAGCGAGCGATTCCTTCGTCGTGACCTTCCAGGGCCAGCCGCTCGGCTCGCAGGTCAACACGGTCTCGCGCACGACTGAAGGTTGGGTCGCGACCGAGCGCACGCGACTCGGCCCCGTCGGTGAGCAGGGTTCCGAAGTGCGCTTCGGACCGCAGGGCGAGATGCAGTCGGTGAACCTCACCGGCAAGATCCAGGGCATGGAGGTGCGTCTCGACGTGCGCTACGTCGATGGCAAGGCGTCGGGCGATGGCGTGCAGCCGTCGCCGCAGGGTCCGAAGCCGGTGACCTTCAACAACATCGACGCACCACCGGGCGTGCTCGACGACAACGCCGTGCAGCCGCTGCTCCCGACCTTCAGGTGGGCGCCGGGCGCGAAGTTCCAGTTCAGCGTGCTCGCGGCCGGCAAGGGCGTCGTCGAGCCGCGCACGCTGCAGGTGGTGGCCGAGGAGACGATCACCGTGCCACTCGGCACCTTCAACGCGTATCGCGTGAGCTTCACCGGCGGCGACGCACCGGGGACGTATTGGATCGAGGTCGCGGCCCCGCATCGCGTGCTGAAGTTCGGACCGACGGCGATCCCGCTGGAGATGGCACGAGTGAGGTAGAAGGTGGAACGCAGAAAAGGGGCCCGGCGCGTTCAGCGCCGGGCCCCTTTTCTGTCCGAAGAACGCCTACTGTGGTTCGAGCAACTGCTTGATCTGCCACCGTGCATCCGCGATGTGCGCGCGGGTCACGGCGTCTGCCGTCTTGTTCTGCGCCGATGCGAGTTGCGCATCGAGCGTCCGCAGTTCCTGGCGGAGCAGAGCCTTTGCGTCGGTGCTCTGGCGCGCGGCGGCGGTCAGAAACTGGCCGGTCTGTGCACTGCCCGAGATGCGCGGGCCGGTGGCAGCGTTGCCGTCCAGCTTCTGCGCCACGGCCTCGAGGTAACCGCGCTGCAGGCCGCGACGGAACGCATCGACCCTCACGCTGCCGGCGCTCAGTTCGCTCCAGATGCCCGTGCGGAGGTCGCCGAGGTACTCGATCAACGGATAAGGACTGACCGTGCCCGGAAGCGCCTCGTATTCCGTGAGACGCGCGAGGCGGTTGTCATCCATCATCGTGGTGAGGATGCTGCGCTGCGCCGCGTTGATGCGCGTGATCGCACCTTCCGGCTCGAGACGACGCAGGATCCTCGTGTCGAGCAGCCAGGTCGGCGTCTTGAACATGTTCTCCTGCACGAAGGCCACTGCGGCCTTCTGTCTCTCGCGCGGGATCGGCACGAACCGGTCGCCCGGCTGCGAGCCGTACTTCTCCTGGCCCGTTGACGAACCGACGATCGCGGCCACGTGGCGCACTTCGGTCGTGAACTGGCCGATCAGGCGACCGTAGCCTTCGCGCATGTACGAGACGTCTTCGAAGTTCGCCGTCGTCGCGGGCATGAGCATCGGCACGAGGCGCTTGAGGTTCCTGATGCCGAGCGTGGTGCTCTTCACCGCGTCGTCGTCGCCCACGGCCTCGGAGTACGAGGTGTAGGGGAAGGCGCCGAAGTCATCGGGGATGCCATAGCGGAACCACGGCACCGTGTCCTGCTGGCGGGCCAGCGCGTCGAGCGCGCCGCGCTCGGCGTCAGGCGACGTCGCACCGGCGACGGGCATGTAGCCCCACTGCACCGAGAACAGGTCGTACGGGCCGACGCGCGGGATCAGGTCCTTCACCGGGATACTGTCTTCCGGCTGCGCGACGTAGTTGAAGCGCGAGTAGTCCATGATGGTCGGCGCGTGACCCATCTTGGCGACCCAGGTCGCCGAGCGCACCGAATCCGCCGGGTACATGCCCGACGACGCCTGATTGTGTGGCAAGCCGAGCGTGTGACCGATTTCGTGCGCCACGACGAACTGCACGAGGCGGCCCTGCAGCGAATCGGGAAGCGGCAGCGTCGCCGCGCGCGGATCGAGCGCGCCGACCTGCGTCCAGTACCACCACGTCTGCAGGTTCATGATGTTGTGATACATCTGCACGTCGGCTTCGAGGATCTCGCCGGAGCGCGGGTCCACGACGCTCGGTCCGACGGCGTTCTCGATGCCCGACGGCAGCCAGCGCACGACGGAATACCGCGCATCCTCAGGCGACCAGTCCGGATCCTCGGCCTTGGTCGGCGCCGTCTTCGCGACGATGCCGCGGCGGAAGCCCGCGGCCTCGAACGCCGGCTGCCATTCCTCGATGCCCGCCTTCACGAAGGGCACGAGCCACGCCGGCGTTGCCGGATCGACGTAGTACTCGATCGGCTTCACCGGCTCGGAGATCGCGGCGGAGGGATCCTTCTTCTCCAGGCGCCAGCGCGAGATGTAGTGACGCGCCTGCGCGCGCTGCTCGGGCCGGCTGAAGTCGGTGGTGGTCGTGAAGAAGTAGCCGACGCGCGAGTCGCGGAGACGCGGCATCATCGGCTTCTCGGGGAGCTTCACCATCGACCAGTGCACGACGAACGACTTCGTCGTCGTCGGCGCGCCGGGCGCCGGCTGCTGCGCCGGCAGGCCAGGGAAGAACGACTGCGCGGCCGGCTGCGCGTTCACCGTGAGCGTTGCCTCCACTTCGACGTTCTCGGGGTACGCGGCGACGCGCTCGAGGAAGCTGCGGCCGGCGTCGATCGTGCCGCGGTAGCGGCGGATGATGCTGATCTCGTTCGGCGGCGCGGTGTAGAGGCGCGACACGTCGATGACGGCCGCGGAGTCAGGACCGTAGGTCGCGACGTTGAACGAGGCGAGGATCGCGTCGTAGTTCGCGTTCTGCACGGCTTCGGCGATCGGGTTGGTCGGGTCGGAGACGATGGCGTACGAGACGCTGCGAAAGAGCACGCGGTTGCCGCGACGCTCCCAACGCACGACGCGCTCGTCGAGCGCCTGGCCGCCGTATCCGTCGCCTTCGTTGGTCTTCGCGATCTGCGTGACGAGCAGCATGTCCTTGCCGAGCATCGCGGCCGGGATCTCATAGTAGAGCGTGCTGCCGATCATGTGCGTCTTGAACGCGCCGTTCTTGGTCTTCACATCGCCGCGGATCACGGCGCTGTACGGACGCGGGGCCGGCTCGGCGGCTGCTCCGCCGGGGCCGCCTGCGCCGCCGCCCTGCTGTGCGCCGGCTGCTTCGCCGGCTGCTCCGCCGACCGTGGTTGCCGGTGCGCCCGCGGGCGCGCCGGTAGGTGCGCGAGTCGGCGCGGGGGCCGTCGTCGCTGGTGCCTGTGTGCATGACATGGCGGCGAGGCTGAGCCCCGCCGCGAGAGTGAGGGCATGGTGCCGAGTTCTTGTCATCATCCTGACTGGTTTGGGGACTTGCTGCGTGGGACTGCGGAGGCAAGCAGGAGGGGGCCAAAAATATGGTCCCGAGGCACGGCGATAGGATACGGCGGGCGCAGATTCGGCGTTGGCCGCGCGGTTCCGCCCGCTTGCAGGCGGCCTGGGAGGTGCGTCCTACCGCAGCGTCTGCGCGCCCGCGCGGATCGCGTCCTTCCCGAACCGCTCCCGCACCCGGTCCACCGCCCGCGACACGGCCCGGTCCTGCGGCCGCTCCACCGCTCCCGTCGCCCCGGCGAACAGTCCGAGCTGCTCGGCGTCCTTGGCCGGCCCGAGGTTCCCCAGCGCGACGCCCACCAGCCGAGCCGGCACGTTCCGAGCGGCACGAAGCTTGGCCAGCAGCGGCAGCGCCACCTCGATCACCGCCCGGTCGCTTTCGATCGGCTCCGGCAACGTCCGGCTCGCGAGACGCGTGGTGAAATCGGCGTCCTTGAGCTTCACGGTCACCGTCCGCGCGCCGAGCTTGTCGCTGCGGAGGTCGGCTGCCACCCATGCCGACAACTCCCGCAATGCGCCCGCCAGGTGCGCCGTCTCCCGGACATCCCGGTTGAAGGTGGATTCGCGGCTCACCTGCCGTGCCGGCACGCGTGATTCCACTGGCGCCGAGTGGATGCCGCGCACCCGCGCCCAGAGCCATTCGGCGGGACGTCGGCCAACCCAGCGCGCGAGCGTCGTGCGGTCGTGCGGCAGCACATCCTCCACTCGCACGAGCCCGAAGCTCGCAAGCTTCTGCTGCATCTTGGGCCCGATCCCCGGCAGGTCGCCGAGCGCGAACCCGCGCAGGAACTCGGCTTCCTCGCCATCCGGCACGATCCGCACTCCATCGCCCCCCACGTCCGCGCGGGGCTTCGCGCGCTCGACGGCCATCTTGGCGATGAGCTTGGAGTTGCCACCGCCGATCGAGATCCACATCCCCGTCTGGCGGTGCACGGTGTCGCGGATGCGGCGCGCAGTGGTCTCGAGCGTCTCGCCGGCGTAGAGCGCCTCGGTGCCCGAGAGATCGAGGTACCACTCGTCGATGCTCGCGCCCTCCACGAGGGGCGTGAACCGGGCCAGCACGGCCGCGATCGCCTTGGACGTCGTGCTGCACGCCCCGCGTGGCACCGGCACGCAGAGGGCGTCGGGGCAGAGCCGGAGTGCCTGGGAGATGGGCATCGCGGACTTCACGCCGTAGGCCCGCGTTTCATACGAAGCGGAACAGACCACACCTCGCGAGCCGGGCTTTCCGCCCACGATCAGCAGTGTCGTGCGGCCGGCGCCATCGGGATCCGCCATGCGGGCCACCGCCACGAAGAACGCGTCGGCGTCGGCAAGAAGAATGCGGCGGTAACCCATGCTCATCGGATAAGAATAGGGCGAGCCGCGCCGGTCGGCTATATTCGCGACTGTGCCTCCTTCGCCGCCGAATCAGAACGAGCCGATCTGGACCCCCGATCCCGAGGCGGCCACCGCGTCCACCATGGCCGCGTTCTTCCGCACCATCGCGGGCGAAAAGGGTGCGCCCCGCGCCAACTCTTCATATGAAGAGTGGCGCACCTGGTCGGTGGAGCGTCCCGAGCGCTTCTGGCCCGCCGTCTGGCGCTTCTGCGGCGTGATCGCCGATGAGCGGGCCGGCCGCGAGCCGTGGGAATCAGTACTCGTCGGCGGCGAAACGATGGTGCCCCCGCGCAATGGACCGGGTCCCCAGTGGTTCACCGGCGCCCGCCTCAACTTCGCCGAGAACCTCCTGCGCCGCCGCGACGATTCCGTGGCGATCATCGCGCGGGATGAGTCGGGGGGACGGCACGAGCTCACCTTCCACGAACTGGCGAGCGAGGTCCGACGTGCCGCGGGCGCCCTTCGAGCGCTCGGCGTCAATCCCGGCGATCGCATCGCCGGTTTCCTGCCGAACATCGCAGAGACCGTCATTGCCGCACTGGCTGCCGCGTCCGTGGGCGCTGTCTGGTCGTCCTGTTCGCCCGACTTCGGCGCGCGCGGCGTGCTCGACCGTTTCGGCCAGATCGCACCCCGGGTGCTCATCGTCGCCGATGGCTATCGCTACGCGGGAAAGCGCATTGATTGCCTCGCCCGCACGCGCGAGATCGTCGAGTCGCTGCCCGGCCTCGAGTGTGTGGTCGTGGTGCCGTTCCTCGACAAGACACCGGATATCAGCACGGTGCCGCTCGCCGAGCACTGGAGCGAATTCCTCGCGAGCGGCGACGACGCCCCCGAGCAGTTCGATCGGCTGCCATTCGATCATCCGCTCTACATCATGTACAGCTCTGGCACGACGGGACTGCCCAAGTGCATGGTGCATGGTGCCGGGGGCACGCTCCTTCAGCACCTCAAGGAGCACGTGCTGCACACCGATCTTACGCGCGACGATCGTATCTTCTATTTCACCACCTGCGGGTGG
>JANOTV010000056.1:0-9033 GCA_031416495.1 Gemmatimonadota bacterium | reverse complement strand
GACGGCCATGCGGCTGCGGCGGGACCGTGAAATCCACCTTTTTGCAGGCGATCTGTCCGCGCGGCACAGTGCGGATCTCCACGCCCACTCCGTCGATACCGAGGGTCGCCGGCAGCGTGCGGATGAACTCCTCATCGAGTCCCGCGTCGAGCAGGGCTCCAAGGAACATGTCGCCGGAGATGCCGGAGAACGGGTCGAGGATCGCGATACGCATGAGTGGAATCTACTCGTTTACCAGCGGTAGCTCGCACCGCTGCCGGTGTTGAACACCACGACTTCCGCGTCGGCACGCAGACGACCGGCCGCCACCAACTGTCGTGTGGCCTCGAAGGCCGCGCCACCCTCGGGCGCCGCATCGATGCCGCTTCGCGACGCCAGCATGAACGTGCCGCTGCGGATCGCATCCTCGCTCACCGCTTCCGCCTCGCCGCCGCTCTCGCGGAGCACGCGCAGCGTGAGCCGCCCGCCGAGTGGTCCGGGCACGCGCAGGCCACTCGCATGAGTGGACGGATCGGCCCATGGTGTCGCCTGCTCCGCGCCCTCGCGGAACGCGCGCACGAGCGGCGCACAGCCCTCGGCCTGCGCGATCACCATGCGCGGCGTCGCCGTATCCGACGGCAGCCATCCCCACTCGAGCATCTCGTTGATCGCCTTCCAGATGCCGATGGTGCCTTCGCCACCGCCCGTCGGGTAGACGATCGCGTCCGGCAGCCGCCACCCGAGTTGCTCGGCGACCTCGTAGCCCATCGTCTTCATGCCTTCCACGCGATACGGCTCGCGCACGGTGGCCACGTTGAAGTGACCACTCTCGGTCGCGAACGCCATCGTCGCCTTGCCCGCATCGCCGATGTGGCCGGCGACGAGTTCGAGTGTCGCGCCGAACGCGCGGATGGATCCGAGGATCGGTGGCGGCGTCGTCTCCGGCGCGAAGATCGTGCATGGCATCGCCGCCGCGGCAGCGTACGCCGCGAGTGCGATGCCTGCGTTCCCTGCGGTCGGCACGCAGACGCCGGGAATGCCAAGCGCCTTCGCGCGAGTCACGGCCATCATGAGGCCGCGCGCCTTGAAGCTGGCCGTCGGGTTGATGCCCTCGTCCTTTACCCACAGCCGGCGGACGCCGATCTCACGCGCGAGATGCGGCAGTTCGATCAGCGGCGTCATGCCCTCGCCGAGTGACACGCGCGTCTCGCCTTCCTGCATCGGCAGTGCGGCGGCGTAGCGCCAGAGGCTCGACTCGTTGGTGATCGCGTCGCGGCGCACGGGCGCGGCGTAGCGCACGAGCAGCGGCTGGCTGCAGTCCGGGCAGAGCGACGCCAGCGCGGCGCCGTCGGGCTGGGTGTAGGTGCAGACGGAACAGATCAGCGACCAGGGCATGCGCTTGAGGTGTGAAATGTGAGGTGTGAGGTGGATCCGGGGTCCTCACGCGCCCCTGACATCCTTCCTACTCGCGAGAGTCGGCATCTGTTGATGGAGACTCACTCTCGCGATTGCGCGGCAGGTGGTTGTCCGCAGCGTCCGCACTCTCGATCGCCGCGACGTCGATCGGTGCGTTTTCCGGCCCTTCGACACCGAGCGATGCCAGTATCGCTCGCGCGCGCGCCTCACTGAACCCCTCCACGGCGGCGATCTGCTCGACGCTCGCCTCGCGCACGCCCTGCAGCGACCCGAATGCGGTAAGCAGCGCGCGGCGCTTCACGGGGCCGATGCCCGGGATGCGGAGCAGTGCGCTCGTCACGGTGCGCATCGTGCGCCGCTTGCGGTTGTAGCCGACGGCGGTGCGGTGCGCTTCATCCCGCGCCTGCTGCAACAGTCGCAACGCGGGCGAGCGGCGTGGCAGGCGGAGACTCTCCGACCGTCCGCGCACGAAGATCTCCTCCTCGCGCTTGGCGAGGCTCACGAGCGGCAGCGTGTCGAGGCCGAGCTCCATGAGCGCGGAATCCGCGGCGCTGAGCTGTCCCTTGCCGCCATCGACCACCACAAGATCCGGCAGCGGCTTCTTTTCGTCGATGCGACGGCGGAAGTATCGGCCTACCACTTCGCGCATCGATTGAAAGTCGTCAGGGCCCGCGGCCTCATCGACCGTCTTCACCTTCATCGTGCGATACTCCGAGCGTCGCGGACGGCCGTTCTCGAACCACACCACTGAACCGACGCTGTCCTTGCCCTGCGCCGTCGAGTTGTCGAAGCAGACGATCGAGCGCGGGAGCTTCTCGAGTCCGAGCACGCCACCGAGTTCGTAGATGGGGTCGGCGGCGCGCTCGTCGGTCTCCTGCCCCGCGAGCTTGAACTCCTCGAGCAGGTGCCGCGCATTCTGTTCGGCGAGATCGAGCAGCGCGCGCTTCGGGCCGCGCTGGGGGATGCGCACCTGCGCCGTGCCGGCGAGCGCTTCCTCGAACAATGCCCGGTCCTCGAACTCGAATGGGAGCAGCAACTCGCGCGCGCGCAGCGGCGAGTTGAGGTAGCTGCTCGCAAGATACACCGAGAGGACATCGCCATCGCTCTCGCCTTCCACACCCTCGAGCAGGCGATGGTCGCGTGCCAGCAGCTTGCCGCCGCGGATGCGCAGGATCGTCACGGCCGCATCGTCGCCGTCGCGCGCGTAGCCCACCACGTCGCGGTCGCCGCCCTCGACCTCGAGCACCACCGTCGGCTCCTCCATAGACTGCAGCCGCTCGATCGAATCCCGCAGCTCGGCGGCGCGCTCGAAATCCATGGCGTCGGCGGCCTCCTGCATGCGCGCCGTGACGCGACGCACCACGTCGTCCGTGCGGCCGTCGAGGAAGGCCACCACCTCGTCGATCATCGCACGGTAGTCCCGCTGCGTCTGGAAGAACACGCATGGCGCCTTGCAGCGCCCGATGTGGTAATCGAGGCATGGCCGCTCCGGCATCTCGCGCGGCATGTCGTAGCGGCAGCTACGCACGGTGAAGATGCGCTTCACCACGTCGAGCGCGCGCCGCATCGCCGACACGTCGGTGTATGGCCCGAAGTACCGCGCGCCGTCGCTCGCGAGCTGGCGCGTGACGAACACGCGCGGATACGGCTCCTGCACCGTCACCTTCACGTACGGATACGACTTGTCGTCCCGCAGCGTGATGTTGAACCTCGGATGATGCTCCTTGATGAGGTTCGCCTCGAGGATCAGCGCCTGCGTCTCCGTCGGCACGACGATCGTCTCGACGTCGGCGATCTGTGCGACGAGCGCGCGCGTCTTCGGGCTCTCGAGGTGATCGGACAGGAAGTAGCTGCGCACACGTGGCCGCAGTCGCTTCGCCTTGCCGACGTACAGCACCACGCCCGTCGCGTCCTTCCAGAGGTAGACGCCCGGCGTGTCCGGCAGGTGCGCGAGTGTCCGCGCGACCGACTCAGGCGCGTCGCGCATCATCCACTCCGAACAGCCGTGTCGCGCCCAGATACACCGCGCCGAACACCGGCACCGTGACAATTGCGACGAGCAGCGCGGGCTGCGACTCCATCGACCGCGCGACAAGCAGTCCGGCGACGCCGGCCGCGAGCGCGCACACCCACAGCGTGAACAGCGTCATCGCCGGCACCCCGCTCCGCCCCACGCGCGCCCTGATCGCTCGGCGCAGCAGATAGAACTCCACCCACGCCGCGAGCCCCGATGCCGCCGTCAGCGCTGCGATCCCCCAGCGGGCGTCCACGCCAAGCAGCGTCGGCAGGTGCAGTGCGGTCACCGCGCCGACCGTCGCGCCGAGCATCACGCGGATCACCGCGAACTTGAGCGGCGTGCGCGTGTCACCCATCGCGTACGACGCCGAGGCGTAGAGCCGCGCCATCGTGCCCGCGAGCAGCCCCACCGCGGCGCCGGCGAGTGCGGCCCACACCCAGCGCGCATCCTCGCGCGTGAACGCCCCGCTCTCGTAGAGTCCCGACGCCAGCACGCCGCCGATGAGCAGGAGCGCGGCCGCAGAGGGAATCACGAAGTACGCGATCCGCCCGAGGCCGCGATCGAGTCGCGTGCGCAGTTCGGCAGCCACCTCTTCCGTGGTCCCACGCGCTCCCGACATCGCCGGCAGTTCTGCCGCCGACACCGACATGCCGAAGAGGGAGACGGGCAGCATCGAGATGGCCTGTGCGTAGTTGAGCGTCGCGAGTGCGCCAGCGCCGATGAGCGAGGCGATGAGCGTGTCCACGAAGCCGCTGACCTGCACCACACCACGACCAACGAACACCGGGCCGAAGTTGCGCATCACGCGAGCCACCAGCCCGCGCACGGCGTCATCCTCGCGACCGGCGCCCAGGCGCAGGCTCCGATCGAGGCGCAGCACCGTCGGCACCTGGATGACGAACTGCAGCAGGCTGCCGAGCACACTCGCCCACGCGACGGTGATCACCAGGTCACCGGCGTCCTGGACCGGCCCTGCAAAGACGAGCGCGGCGATGATCGCCAGGTTCCAGAGCACCGGTGACACGTACGAGAGGAAGAAGCGCCGGTGCGAGTTGAGCACGCCGAGGCACCAGGCCGAGAGCACGAGGAGGCCGAGCCCCGGGAACACGATGCGTACGAGCCGCGTGGAGAGTGCGCGCGTGTCCGCGTCGAAACCGCCGACGATCAGCGCAACGAGCCAGGGCGCCGCGAGTACGCCCGCGAGCACCACGACCGAGATGACGAGTGCGAGCAGCGTGAACACCGCGCCCGCCACACGTCCCGCTTCCTCACGCCGGCCCTCCGCCAGCAGCTTCGCGTACACCGGAATGAACGACGCGGAGAGCACGCCTTCGCCGAACAGGTTCTGCAGCATGTTCGGGATGCGGAACGCCGCGGCAAGCGCATCGGCCGCAAGGCCGGTCCCGAGGTAGTGCGCGGTGACTCGCTGCCGCACGAGGCCGAAGAGCCTGCTCAGCAGGATCCCCGCCGCCACGAGCCGGGCGCCACCGGTGAAGAAACCCTTTTGGCTCACCCGCCGACCAGCGTCCCCGCATGCATCGCCGCGCCCGCCTTCAGCTGCGCCATCAGCAGGTCGCCATGACGCGCGATCATCGGCACGGCGTTGAGCCGTCGCTCCTGCCGCTGTCCTTCGGGCATGATCGCAGCGCACACCGCGGCGAGGTCGTTCACCGCATCCACGTGCCGTGCGCGCGCGGCGGCTCGCATCCTGCGCTCGAGACGATCCACGCGATGGAGTATCTGGTGGCGCGCGCCTTCGATCACGCGCTCCGGCACGAGGTCGTCCGTGGCGGCGTTCAACTGCGCGATCGCATTCATGCGTCCGGCCAGATCATCGCGCAGTCCATCGAGGCACTCGCGCAGCGCGCTCGGCATCGCGCGCTCACCGAGTCGGCGTTCAGCACCGTGCGGCGCGCGCACGTCGTCGAGCACCATGCCGAGCCGGCCAAGCCGACGGTCGATCGACGGCTCGACGATGGTCGCGGACCAGCGCGGCACCGCGAGCGGCGCACCGATGCCGAGCGCCTCGGCCACGGCACTCACCTGCGCGAAGTACGCGATCTCCCCGGGGCCGCCGACGTATGCCACCGTCGGAAGGATCCGCCGTTCGACGATCGGGCGCAGCAGCACGTTCGCAGACAACACCGCGTCCGCGAGTTCCGCCGCACCACTCGCCTGCGTGATCGGCACGCGCTCCTTGATCCCTGCCGCACTGCGGAACACGAGCGAGAGACGCGGCACGCGCGCCACCTGCGCACGGAAACCGGCCCGTTCGATGGCAACCATCCGCAACGCCAACGACTCGTCGATGGCCGGCGCGCGACGCAGCGCTTCGACGAGCGTGGGCCGCGCGGCGGCACGCGTCGCCGGATGCCACGCATCGATCACCGCGATGCCATGCGGCTCGAGCAGCGCGCGCATGAACGTGAGATAGGCGCCGCCCACAGTCGCTTCGGCGTGATACGCGGCGCGCAGCGCCTCGATCACGCCGAGGTGCGGCGCCGATCCCGACGCGGAGATCAACTGTTCGAGCTGCGCGGAGGTGTCGCCGAGCGGCATCTCCGCCATCACGAGGCCGTCCTGGCCGTACCGCGGGATCGCGAGTCGGCGCACAGCGCCCTCCTCGGCGATCGCGGTCCACGACGCTTCCGAGAAGTCCGCGTCGTCGGTCGCGGCCCAGAAGATCGGCACCGTGGGGATGCCGGTCTCACGCTCGATGCGGTCGGCGAGTGTGAGCGCCGACATCGCCTTGAGCAGCGTGTAGAGCGGTCCGCCGAAGAGGCCCGGCTGCTGTCCGGTGGTGACGGCGATGCCATCGGCGGCGGCCACGCGGTCGAGACGCGCGGCCGCAGCACCCGAGGAATCGAATGCCGGACGCAGCGCCGACAACCAGCGGCTGCCGTTGAACTCGCGGCGCACGGCCTCGGCGCGCACCTTCCAGCCAGAGACACCGACCGGACGCGGGAGGTACCACTCCTCTGGCGCCTGTCCATCCTGGATGCCGCGCGAAAGCGGTCCGCCGCCCAGTGGTTCGGTCACGACCCGTGGCACGGTCATCGGTGGTTCTCCGGGCGGGCGCCGTGCGTGGTGGAACGGAAACATCGGCAGCTGTCGTTGATCACGTCGCGCGACATCACTTATGATAGGGTTCGCCGCGCCCGATCGTGCCGGCGCGGTACAACTGTTCGGCGAGCACCAGCCGTGCGAGTTCGTGCGGCAAGGTCCATGGCGACAGCGCGAGGCGGCGATGGGCTCGCTTGCGCACCGCCTCACCGAGGCCATGTGCTCCGCCGATCACGAACGTCACATCCTCCGCGGACTCCCGCTGCGACTGCATCATCGAGGCGAACGACTCCGACGTGAACGACTCGCCGCCCGGGTCGCAGAGGATCAGGCGCGCCGACGTCGGCACACGCTCCATCAGCCGCTCACCTTCCTTTTTCATCACGAGGTCCGGCGGAGCGCCCTTCGCGGACTCCTCCCGGACCTCGATCACTTCGAGTGACCAGTAACGCGCCGCCCGCGTCTCGTACTCGCGGATCGCCGCCGCCAGCGCCGCATCGCGCGGCTTGCCGACGGCGGCCACCCAGACCTTCAGCGCCGCCCCCGCCATGCACGACCCGCACGACCCGGGGCGCCGGCGCGGTCATGCATAGATGCCTCGCAGGCGGTGCACCGTGGCCACGCGGCTGATGGCCACCATGTAGGCGGCCGTGCGCATGTTCACCTTGTGCTGCTGGCTCAGGCGCAGCACGTCGCGGAAGCTGTTGACCATGATGTCGCGGAGGCGGTCGTTCACCAGCTGCTCCGTCCAGTAATAGCCACCGCGGTTCTGCACCCACTCGAAGTACGAGACGGTCACGCCGCCGGCATTCGCGAGGATGTCCGGCACGACGAACACGCCCTTCTCGTCGAGGATCGAATCGGCGCTGGCGGTCGTCGGACCGTTCGCGCCTTCGCAGATGATCTTCGCCTTGATGTGGCGTACGTTCTTCGTCGTGATGACGTTCTCCAGCGCGGCCGGCACGAGCACATCCACCTCGAGCTGCAACAGCTCCTCGTTGGTGATCGCATCGCCCTTGGAGTAGCCCTCGAGCGAGCGGTGCTGCTTCACCCAGGCGATCGCGTCGTCGACGTCGATGCCCTTCGGATTGTGGTAGCCGCCCGTCCGGTCGCTGATCGCGATCACCTTGCAGCCTTCGCGCGCCAGGAGCTGCGCCCCGATCGAACCGACGTTGCCGAAGCCCTGCACCGCGACCGTCGCGCCCTTCACTTCCATCTTGAGGTGCGCGAGTGCCTCGCGCGTGGAGATCATCACGCCGCGGCCGGTCGCCTCACGACGCCCGAGCGAACCGCCCATCTCCACCGGCTTGCCCGTCGTCACCGCGTTGACGGTGTGACCGACATGCATGGAGTAGGTATCCATGAGCCACGCCATCACACGCTCGTTCGTGTTCACGTCCGGTGCGGGCACGTCGGAATCAGGGCCGAGCGTCTGGATGATCCCGGTGGTGTAACGGCGCGTCACGCGCTCCAGCTCGCCGATCGACATCTTGAGTGGGTCGCAGATCACGCCGCCCTTCGCGCCGCCGAACGGGATGTTGACGACGGCGCACTTCCACGTCATCCACGCCGCGAGCGCCTTCACCTCGTCGAGGTTCACGTTCATGTCGAAGCGGATGCCGCCCTTCGCCGGACCGCGAGAGGTGTTGTGCAGCACGCGGATGCCCGTGAAGACCTCCACTTCACCGTTGTCCATCATCACCGGGATCGAGACGGTGATCTCCTTCTCGGCGCTGCGGAGGACTTTGTAGATCCCAGGCTCGAGGTCGAGGAGTTCAGCGGCCCGGTCGAAGCGCGACATCATCGCCTCGAAAGGGTTCTCTTCGTTGAGGAAGCGGTCCTTGTCGGGCCGCACGATCGGGTTCGTCGGAAGGCGCAGGTCGGCCATTGGTCTCAGGGCATAGAACCAGTCGGCTTCGACCGGCGAAGGGGACGCATAGGGGGTCGGTGCTACCGCGAGGCTGCGAGTGCGAGGTGGTCGAGTCGATCCGTCAGGAACGATGCGCCCGTCTCGACGTTCACAGTCTGGGAAAGATACCAGAATGAGGAGGCATTGCGAGGCCAGAGCGCTCGCAACTTGACGGCATCCTTGAGGGTGCTCACGACGATGTCCACATCGACGGCACGCGCTACCAGCGCCCGGACGTCGTCTGCTGAGAATGCGTGATGGTCCGGATACACGGCGGGCTGCACGATGCCTCCTGCGGCCCACAGCTGGCCCATGAAGGCCTCCGGCGCGCCGATGGCCGAGATCGCCAGCACACGACGCCCTGCGAGCGCAGCGAGGGGCCTGGCGTCCTCCGCAGGCAGACTGTGCCCCGCGGGCATCGCACAGCGGAGCGGCCCCGGTGCGAGATGGATCACCGCGCTCTCCAGTGCGCGCGCCCCGCTGCGCGCCGTCCAGTCGGCCGCGACGTGCGCCGCCTCGTCGCGCGTCGCCGACTTTCGGGTGACGATGAGCATCTGTGCCCGCCGCAGGGCGCGAGGCCCTTCCCGAAGCGGTCCCGCGGGCAGAAGCCTGTGCGCCTTTCCCTGCTCCGCCGCCACGATCACCAATT
>JANOTV010000055.1:0-11092 GCA_031416495.1 Gemmatimonadota bacterium | reverse complement strand
ATGCTCGGTGGAGACGTACTCGTCGCCGAGCGTCTTGGCTTCCTTCTCGGAGTTGTCGAGGACCGCATTGAGTTCACGCGCGAGGCCGGGCTGCGCATCGGTCTGCCTGGGATAGCGCGCGATCTCGCGCTCAAGCGCTTCACGCAGCGGCGTGATGCCGACGCCGAGCTTCTGCAGGATAGGCACGACGATCCCCTCGTTCTGCGCGAGCAGCGCGAGGAGAAGGTGCGTGTCGTGGACCTGCGGATTGCCGTTCCGGCGCGCCTGGGAGATGGCGTCGGTGAGGGCCTCGGAACTCTTGACGGTCAGGCGGTCGGGATTCATTTGGCGACTGCTGGTGTGGGTGAAGACAGATATCCCGCTCCGTGCAACTACCGCGCCCTTCAAGGTACGCCTTTTCGGCGTGAATCGTGTCGGACTTGGGGCCCGCAGCAGCCGATTCGACCGTTCAGTGCCCTCGTCTCAGCGCCCGAGCGCTTCCCAGGCGACCCAGGCCCGCAGCGGGCGACCATCGCCGAGGTGCTCCTCCAGGAACTCGCGCAGCAGTCGCTGATGGGCGCGGATGCTCGGTTCATCGAGAACTGCCGTCGACGCGGCCTCCGGATCGCCGGCCCACTGCATGAGCGTGCGCCGCGCGTCGGGAGGGAGTGAGCGGGGCGCATGCGCCATGAGCTCGCAGGACCGGCAGACGGCGCCTCCCGCGCGATGCGCGAATGGCACAGTCTCCTCAGCCTCGATCGGGCGATGACAGAGCGCGCACGCATCGAGCGACGGAGCAAATCCAAGCTCCCCGACCAGACGCCAGGCGGCCGCCAGTGCCTGCGACGGGACGCTCGGTTCATCGACCGAAACGAGCGCGTCGAGACCATGCGCCAGCATGTCGTGCAGAGGGCCCAGCGCATCCTCGGATGCGAAACGGATGCACAGCTCGCTCAGTGCCGCTGCCGCGCCGAAGCGCTGGAGCGACGATGCGAGCGCCGGACGGGCGCGCGTGGCATCGAATGACGTGAGCGTGTGCAGGTCGCGCGATGGGTTGATGCTCAACTGTGCGACGCCACTCGTGAAGAGATCGAGGCCCAACCCGAACCGGCTCTTCGGACGCTTCGCACCCCGGGCGATCACCGACACGACTCCAGCATCGCGCGTGGCCAACCGCACGATGCGGGAGGTCTCGCGGTAGTCGAAGCCGTGCAGGACGATCGCCTCTGTCTGGATCACCTCACCAATTTAAGCCCCGCGTAGAGCGTGCGCCCCGGCGTCGCGAATCCGCTCACCTGTTCATACCGGATATTCGCGAGGTTCTCGGCGCGCAGCTGGATGCGAGCACCGCGCAGGAGCGACGCCGGCATGGCGAGGTCGGCCGACGCGTCCACCGTAGTGTACGGCGCAAGGAAGTCGATGCCTGCCGGGAACGTCGAGAAGTCGCGATCCTCTCGTTCGCCGGTGCGGACGATGGTCATGCCGACCGCACCGGCCGCGCCAACTGCGCGCGACAACTGGAGCGATGCCAGGTGCTCCGGTCGACGGAGCAACCGTCCGCCGGTCACGAAGTTGGCCGAGGTGCCGGCGTTGAAGCCCGCATCGACGACGCGCGTGTCGGTCCACGTGTAGCCCGCGCTCGCGCTGACACCGGCGATCTCCGGCAGTCCGAGCTCCAACTCGAGGCCGCCCGCATTCGCCGCCGCGATGTTGAAGTAGTTCGGGTCGCCGCGTGCCGGAGGCGTGCCCGTGTACTGGATGAGATTCGTGAAGCGCTGCACGAAGCCCGTCGCACGCAGAGTGAAGTGCGCGAACTCCGTTTCCACGCCAAGTTCCGCGGAACGCGCCTGCTCCGGCTCCAGGTCCGGATTCCCCACGGTGAAGCCGCTCGCGAAGTTCTCGAAGAAGTTCGGCGCCTTGAAGGCTGAGCCGGCCGAGGCGCGAAGACGCAGGCTCTCGCTCAGTCGGTAGGCCAGACCGGCGCGCGCCGTGGTGAACGCGCCGAATGCGCTGTTGTCATCGAGGCGACCACCGAGCGTGTACGACCAGCGGCCGGCATCGCCAAGCGCCTGCGCGTAGAGCGCACGGTTCTCACGCGTGGCCCGGAACTCGCCAGGGAAGTCGCCGAACTGGCTCTGCGAGAGTGAGCTTCCCCGCTCCGCGTCACGCGCGAACTCAGCGCCCGCCGAGATGCGCTGCGCGGTGCCCAGTCGCACGGTCGTACGCAGGTCGGCCTGATGACGAGCCACCGTCGCCTTGGCGAAGTAGCCGTAGAAGCCGGTGCTGTCGGACGCATCATCGGCGCCATCGCTGGTGCGCGGATGCAGTTCGTTGAACGCCAGTTGCAGGCGCGACTCGACACGATCGGTCCAGCGATGGCCCGCATCGACGCCCAGCAACAGGCGGTGCTCCGTGCGTTCCGCGTTGCGATCGCCCACCGATCCGTCCGAGCCCGTCGGATACTGATAGGTCGACGCGTTGTATCGGGCCGTGAGCCGCGCATCGGTGCGCGGCGACCCCAGCATGCCGAGCGACGCCACCAGGCCATCGTTGCGATAGGCATTGTTGAACGGAAGGAAGCCGTTGCTCGCGTGATGATCCCCGCGCAGTGTCCAGCCGAGATCGCCGACCGCTCCCCCCGCGCCGAGCGCAGCGCGTCGCGCGCCGTACGAGCCGCCGCCGACCTCGGCGCTGCGACCCGGGGTTCCACTCCCGGCGCGCGTGAACACCTGGATCACTCCCGTGACCGCTTCTGACCCATAGAGCACCGAGGCGGGCCCGCGCACGACCTCGATGCGCTCGACATCATCGAGCGTGATGCGTCCGAGGTCGAGTGTGCCGCCTGGTTCGTTGACGGGAACACCGTCGACGAGGAGGCGCACGTAGTTGCTCTGGCCGCCGCGCATGAAGAGCGACGTCTGCGAGCCGAATCCCGATTGCCGCACGACCGCGAGCCCCGGAACCCGACGCAGCGCATCGCCGAGATGCGTGATGCCCTCCGCGCGCAGCGATGCACCGTTCAGCACCGTGACCGTCGCGGTCTGCGTCTCCACCGCGCCCGGCAGTCGCGTCGCCGTCACGATGGATGTGGGGAGCATGGTGGTGTCGCGCGGTGTGGCCTGCGCAGTCGCGGAACTGGTTGCCACGCAGAGGGCCGCTGCGCAAGCGAGGATGGAGTGAGGCATGATCGGAGAAGTGAGGAGTGAGGTGGTCAACGTGTCCCACGGCCGCGGAGCGGCACGAGGACGGGAGCACCCACGGCGGGATCGCGCGCGACCACGAGTGGCCACTCGTACACGCGTTCGAGGATATCCCCGCGCATCACCTCTGCCGGCGTCCCGGCGGCGGCGATGACACCGTGGTGGAGCAGCACGATGTGGTCCGCGAAGCGGGCCACGAGATTGAGCTGGTGGCTCACGAGCAGCACGCACTGGCCTGAACGTGCGAGCGCATCGAGCAGTTCGAACACCGCCATCTCGTGCGCGATGTCGAGGAAGGTCGTCGGTTCATCGAGCACGATCGTCCCGGCGCCCTGTGCGAGCGCACGCGCGATGCGCACGCGCTGCCATTCGCCACCGGAGAGTTCGTCGGTCTGCCGGTCCATGAACGCGCCGACATTCGCCCGCTCGACCGCGGCGTCGATCGCCGCGCGATCGGCCGCACTGCGGCCGGCGAACGCGCTGCCGTGCGGGAACCGACCGAGCGCGACGAACTCGCGCACCTTGAGCGGGAACACGGGGTCTTCGCGCTGCGGCACGACGGCGAGGCGGCCGGCGACCACGCGCCGACTCAGGTGCACCATGTCATCGTCGCCAAGCATGATGCGACCGCGCTCAGGCACAAGCCTGCCGAGCAACGCACGCACGATCGTGCTCTTGCCGCTGCCGTTGGGCCCCACGATCGCCGTGACGCTTCCGGCCGACGCGCGGAAGCTCACGCCGCGCACCGCAGCCTCGGCCGCGTGGCGATACCGGAGCGCAAGATCCTCCGCGCGGATCATCGGGTCGCGCTCCTCAGGCGCCAGAGGAAGAACGGGACGCCGATGATCGCGGTCACGGCACCAAGCGGGAGTTCGGCGGGCCGCAACAGCGTGCGGGCCGCGAGGTCCGCCGCGACGACGAGCGCCGCGCCCGCGACGGATGCCGCGAGCACAGTCTCGCGCGTCGTGCGCGCACCGAACGCGCGAGCGATCGCCGGCACGAGCAGCCCGACGAATCCGATGAGTCCCGCGCCCGCCACCGTCGCCGCGGCAAGCAGTGACGCCGTGAGATAGACGCGCCGCGTCGCGCGCTCAACGTCCAGGCCGAGCGACGCCGCCGCGTCCTCGCCCAGTGCGAGCACATCGATGTCGCGCCCCCACCAGATGAGCAGCCCGATGCCGACGGCGACATAGCCCGCGATGGCGCGCACGGTGCTCCACTGCGCGTCGGCTACCGAGCCCATCATCCACCAGAGCGCGCCGCGCACGGTGTTCTCTGGCGCCGTCGCAAGAGCGACCATGATGGCCGCGTTGCAGAAGGCGCCCACGACGACGCCCGCCATGAGCAGGACGCGCGGGTCCGCGTGCGCACCCGACGCGCGAGCCACGAGCAGCACGAGCAACACCGCAAGCGCCGCGCCCGCGAAGGCGACGAGCGGCAGCAACCCCGGTGCCGTGAGGCCGAGCACCACGGAGCACACCGCGCCCACCGCCGCTCCGCCCGACACGCCCAGCAGGTATGGCTCGGCGAGCGGGTTGCGCAGCGTCGCCTGCAGCGCGGTGCCGCTCGCGGCGAGCCCTGCCCCGACGACCACGGCGAGTGCGACGCGTGGCAGGCGAAGTCCGCGCACGATCACCTCGGCGTTGGCGCTACCCGCGACGTTCGTGGCGCCGTCACTGACGGCGGCATCGCCCCGGCCGAACAACGCACCCAGCACATCGGCGATCGAGAGCGGCACCGATCCCCCGGCCAGTCCGGCGATCACCGCCAGGACGAGCAGGACGACAAGCACCACCCAGACGCCCCGCTTCATTCGGGATCCGGATAGATGAGTGCGCGCAGATGGCGCGCCGCCTCGCCCATGCGGACGCCGGGCCGCCCGACCAGCATCGTATCGACCACGAGCACGCGTCCCTCGCGCACTGCCCTCACCGACTGCCAGCCCGCGTGCGCGCGGATCTTCACTGCGTTGTTCGGACCCGCGAGTATCGCGTAGGGATCGCGTGTGGCGACTTCCTCGAGCGAGACCTGCGGCGAGGGTGCAGGCAGGTCGCCGAAGAGATTCTCCGCGCCGGCGATCACGAGCAGTTCGCTGAGGTAGCTCCCTGCGCCGATCGTGAGCAGCGGCGCGTCCCAGATATGCCAGAACACGCGGCGTGGTTCCGCCGGCCGTGGCAGCGCGCGCAGCGCATCCAGCACCGCGTACACGGAGTCGGTCGCCTGCGCGCCGCGCGCGCGATCGCCGAGTGCATCGGCGATGATCGGCGCGATGCGCGCGAGATCGGCCACGCGATCGGTGCGCAGTGTGAGCGTGGCGATGCCCGCGGCGCGCAGTTGCTGCACCGCCGCCCGGTTCGATGCGCTCGCGTAGAACACCACGAGGTCGGGACGCTGGCCGAGCACGGCCTCGACGTTCGGCTGCATGCCGTCACCGACATCGGGGACGTCGCGCGCGACGGCAGGATACAGGTCCCAGCGGGTGCGCCCGACGAGCCGGTCGCCGAACCCGAGCGCGAAGATGAGTTCGGTGGTGTTCGGGTTCAGCGAGACGACGCGGGTCGCCGGTCGGTCGCCCGGCAGGCGGAGCGTATCGCCGAAATCATCGACCGCGATGATGCGCGCACCGGCGTCACCGGGACGCGGCGCACCGCCGCACGCCGCCGTGAGCAGCACGGCGGCGAGGATGATCGAGCGAGGCAGCGCACCAGCGGACGAAAAGATAAAAGGCTCCTTCCTGGTGGAAGAAGCCCCGGATGCACGCCGGCTCGGTCGCCTATGATCGGACGAACGCGCGCTGACGCCACGGATCCTCCCCCGAGGATGTGTGAGTGGCGCGAACGGGGTCGTCTCCTGGCTTCGGGCCGTCGCGCTCGCCTTCCCGACTCCCGCAGGAGTCAGTGGCTTTATGAGAGCGGACGTTTGTGTTGCCCGTTACAGTGGCGGGGCCGCGCCGGTATCTCACCGGCTTCCGTGTCCCGCGTTCGCCTTCGATTGTGAGCGGAACCTACCGCAGGCCGTCCTGCTTCGCAAGCACGGCCGAGAGCCGGCCCTTCAGCTGGGCCCGCGCGAGGTAGTGCTCGTTCTTCTGCTCCCGCGTGGGCGAGGCGATCCGCTCGTACTGCGCATCAAGCGCAGCGATCGCCTGCGCGAGCGACTCCGGCGACTCGTCGCGACGACGGCCGAACGCGCCCGGTCCCTTCTGCATGAACGCCATGCCGAGGCCGAGCAGCAGCGCCGCACCCACTGCGGTCACGATGAGCATCAGGCGGAGACTGTTGAGATCGCGGCCCGGCGCGTTGACGACGAACGTGGCCGAGTCCGCGACGTCCTGCGCGAGGTAGCGCTTGAACGGACGGCCATCGACCTGCACCGGCGTCGCCTCGATGAGGCCGGCTCCCGTCGCGCTTCCCCGGGGATCCTCGATCAACACCTCGAGCACCGGGATCGCGCCCTCCACGCGATACGTGATCAGGTCCATCGACCTCGGAACTTCGTAGAAGAACGAGAACTGTTTGATGCCAGGCGAGAGCGGCGCGGTCAGATGCAGCCGACCGTCGATGATGGCGATCGCATCGGTGGAGATGTCGCCGTCGCCGGCAGTCACCGACTCGACCGCCGACGGAAGCGGCGCATCGAAGGTCGGGCCTCGACCGGCGACGCGCGTTACGGTGGAGTCGTTCCCGATCTCGTACACTTCCACGATCGTGCGCTTGCCCGCCCGCTCCTTCGACGTATCGGCAGCGGTGACGATCAGATGGCGGCCGAGCACCTTGATGGGGATCGGCGCGCTCGTCGTGTCGTACACGAGGATGTCCGCGGGACCGCCACGCAGCGCAGGCTCGCGCAGCGGCGGCGTGAAGTACGCCACGCCACCGCGGCTCGTGGAGACGAAGTACACGGCGGCCGTGTCGCCGGTGTCGCGAAAACGGTAGCGAAAGCGATAGCCGCCGTCCCCGCGCGTGCGCATCGAGTCGACGGGTCCTGCCTGGTCGGTGCCGACGCGATGCAGCACGACCCACTCCTGCGCAACGCCGACGGTCGACGCACCGGAGGGACGCACCACGCGACCGTCCACCGAGCGCTCGGCGCCCTGCGCATGAAGCGCCGCGCCGCTCGACAGCAGCGAGAGGAGCAGGAACGAAGCGATCGCCGCGCGGCGCGCGGCGTGTGCGTGACGGCCCGTGTTACAACAAGAAGCGTCCAAAGTCCTCTGGGCGCAATTGCGCCAGGTGTCGCTTGAGTTCCTCTGCCGAGAGCGAGTCAGTGTCGGATGGCGCGCGGGTGAACTCGCTGTCCTCGTCCCCATCGTCGAAAAGCGACGCGGAGACGAAGATCGGCGCCTCGAGCCGTAGTGCGATGGCGATGGCGTCCGAGGGCCGCGCATCCACCACGAGCGACTGGCCGCCGCGCGTGAGATGCAGTTCGCCGAAGTAGGTGCCCTGCTGCACCCGCGTGACCTGCACGCGGCGCAGCAATCCACCCAGTGCCGTGATCAGCGTCTGGGTGAGGTCGTGCGTGAGCGGCCGTTCGTGCTTGATGTCATTGAGCTGCACGGCGATCGATTCCGCCTCCGCACGCCCGATCCAGATGGGGAGCGTGCGGTCGCCGTCCTTTTCCGCCAAGAGGATGACGAATGCCTGCGAGGAGGCATCGAGCCCGAGGCGTGAGACGATCACCTCGATCATGATGCCGCCTCGCGCGACATCACGCCCCGCGGAGGGCGCGCTTGAGCGCCGCCATCTTGTTGGTGCGCTCCCACGTGAAGAGCTTCACCTTCTTGCCAAGCCGGACGGTCTGCTCGAACGAGCGGCCGAAGTGCCCATAGGCCGCCGTGGGCCCATAGATCGGCTTGCGGAGATCGAGTGCGTCGATGATGCCCTTGGGCGTCAGGTCGAACACCGTCGCGACCGCCTTCATGATCGCGCGCTCGTCCACCGTGCCGGTGCCGAACGTGTCCACCATCACCGAGACGGGCTTCGCCACACCGATCGCATACGCGAGCTGCACTTCGCACTTCTTCGCGAGGCCGGCGGCGACGACGTTCTTCGCGACCCAGCGCGCGGCGTACGCCGCCGAGCGATCGACCTTCGACGGGTCCTTGCCCGAGAACGCACCGCCGCCATGACGACCCATGCCGCCGTACGTGTCGACGATGATCTTGCGGCCGGTAAGGCCCGCGTCGCCATGCGGTCCGCCGATCACGAACCGGCCCGTCGGGTTGATGTGCGTCGTCATGCGCTTCGCGCGCAGCTCGGGCGGGATCACCGCGCCGATGATGTCGCGCATGACCGCATCCTTGATGACCTTGTTCGAAACGGTGTCGGCGTGCTGCGTGGAGATGACGACGGTATCAACCTCGACCGGGTGGCCATCCTCATACACCACAGAGACCTGGGACTTTCCGTCCGGTCGAAGCCAGGGCAGAGTGCCATCCTTGCGGCGGTCGGCGAGGGCCTTGGTGAGCTTGTGCGCCAGCACGATCGGCAGCGGCATGAGCTCCGGCGTCTCGTCGCAGGCGTAGCCGAACATCATGCCCTGGTCGCCGGCGCCGCCGGTGTCCACGCCCTGTCCGATGTCGCGCGACTGCTGGCCGAGCGCGTTGAGCACGGCGCAGGAGTTGGCATCGAAGCCGATGCCGGCCTCCATGTAGCCGATGTCCTTGATCGTGTCGCGCACGATCTGCCGCAGGTCCACCCACGCCGTCGTCGTCACTTCGCCGAAGATCGTCGCAAGGCCGGTGGTCACCATCGTCTCACACGCCACGCGGGAGAGCGGGTCGCGGGCGAGCAGCGCGTCGAGCACCGCGTCGGAGATCTGGTCGGCGACCTTGTCGGGATGACCTTCGGTGACCGACTCGGATGTGAAGAGATGGCGATGAAGCACGGCGGGTGGGCTGATTGTGGATGAGATGGGCGGGGCGCTGCAGCGGCGTCCCTGAGCGAAACGGGCCGGCGCGTCACGCGCCCCTGACACTGTTCGCACGACGAACGATAACGCCGCTAGGTAAGGCCGAGCAACCCGTCGATCTGATCCTCGCCGAGCTCCTTGGTGAGCGCGGCGCGCAGCACGCGGGTGGCTGAGCGGGCGCTGTCGGAAGCGAGCGCCTGCTCCGCCGCCTCGCGCGCCGCCGAGGCGCTCACGCCCCGCACAAGGCGCTTCATGGCGGGCAGGCCGGAGCTCGCCACGCTGAGGGTGCGGACCCCAAGACCCAGTAGCGCGAAAGCCATCAACGGCTGCGACGCCATCTCGCCGCAGACGCTCACATCGAGCCCGGCCTCATCGCCGACCTCCACGGTGCGCGCGATGAGCCGGAGCACCGCCGGATGCAGCGGGGTGAAGCGCGACACCAGCCCCGCGTTGCCACGGTCCACGGCCAGCACATACTGCACGAGGTCGTTGGTGCCGATGCTGAAGAACGAGACATCCTTGGTGAAGGTGTCGGCCGCGACCGCGGCCGCCGGCGTTTCGATCATGACGCCGAGCGGCACGCTCGACCTGTGCGGCACGCCGCGCGCCGCGAGTTCGGCGGCGGCTTCGTCGAGCAGCCGGCGCGCCTGGCGCACCTCGTCCACCGAGACTACGAGCGGCAGCATGATGCGCACGTCGCCATGCATGGCGGCGCGCAACAACGCGCGCAGCTGCACCTTGAACAACTCGGGC
The DNA here is from genome assembly GCA_031416495.1 of Gemmatimonadota bacterium. Classification (GTDB taxonomy): domain Bacteria; phylum Gemmatimonadota; class Gemmatimonadetes; order Gemmatimonadales; family Gemmatimonadaceae; genus Pseudogemmatithrix. The sequence continues at coordinate 1,253 of JANOTV010000055.1, read as the reverse complement.
TCGTCGAGGCACATGCGGATCGCGCGCCAGCCGAGGAACGGATTGGCCTCGTGCGGGAATCCACCGATCGGCAGCTTGTCGCCGCCGATGTCGTACGTGCGGATCACCACCGGATGGTCGCCGAACGCCTTCACGACCTTCACGTACGCGTCCACCTGCTCGTCCTCGGTCGGCATCGCCATGCGTCCGACCACGAGGAACTCGGTGCGCATGAGTCCCACGCCCTCCGCCCCGCTGGCCGCCGCCGCCGTCGCTTCGTCCGGCAGGTCGACGTTCGCGCGCAACGTGATGCGCACACCGTCGGTCATCACGGACTCGGCGGTCGCCAGCGACGCGAGTTCGACCTGTGCCGCTTCTTCGCGCCGCGCACGATCGGCGAACTGCGCGAGCTCGGTGGCCGTCGGTCGCACGATCAGCACGCCGTTCGTGCCATCGAGGATCACGCGCTCTCCGGCGGTGATGCGCGTGGTGGCGTCGATAAGACCCACCACGGCCGGCAGGCCGAGCGAGCGCGCGAGGATCGCGACGTGCGACGTGCGCGTGCCCGCGTCGGTCGCGATGCCGACGATGGCCCGACGGTCGAGCTGGATCGTGAGGCTCGGCGTCAGGTCGTGCGTGACGAGGATCGCGTTCGATCCCGGCTCGAGCGCGACCGGGTCATGATCTGGCAGGTCGAGCAGCAGCGAGAGCAGCCTGATATGCACGTCGATGAGGTCGCCGACACGCTCGCGCATCATCGGATTCGCCGAACGACCGAAGTGCTCCCGCCACTCGAGCATCAGCAGGTCGAACGCCTTCTCCGCGGCGAGGTTCTGCCGCACGAGGCTCTCCACGCGGCCGCGCAGTTCCACGTCCTCAAGGATGGAGATCTGCACGTCGAAGATCGCCGACTCCGCCTCGCCCGCCTTCTGCGCGGCGCGCGCCTTCACCCCCCGCAGGCGCTCGATCGCACGATCGATCGCCGTGCCGAGCCGCTGCAGCTCGCCCTCGATCTCCGTGTCGTCGATGACACGCGTGCGCACACCGGTACTTCCCAGCGCAGCAGGTGCGCCGGGCCGACCACGATGCCGGGAGAGGCGGAGACGCCGGTGAGGGTGGCTGGCAACTACCGCTCCCCGAAGTTGGAGGCGATGAGCACCGAGAGCGCGGCGATCGCCCCATCGGCGTCGGCGCCATCCGCGCGCAGCCGCACCGTGCTCCCGTACTCCGCCGCGAGCATCATCACGCCCATGATGCTCTTGGCGTTCACCTCG
>JANOTV010000054.1:0-10792 GCA_031416495.1 Gemmatimonadota bacterium | reverse complement strand
ACCGTCACCGACCAACGCCCGCTACCCTAGCCGACCATCAGTCACCAACCGTCGTCATAGCCAACGGGGCGCTGGCGCCGGCGACTTACCGCGCGGCGGCGGATGCCCGCACGAAGGCTACGATCCGTTCGATGAGGCCGGGGGCTAGCGGAAGCGTCGGATCCGAGTACGTGCTCATCTGTTCAACTCGGCCAGCCCACCTCCTCGCAACTCCTTCGCCGTCGAGTGTCGCCGTCGAGACGCGCGCACTTCACAAGCTTGCAAGGCACCGCGGTCGCATTCTGCTCGGCTGCAGTGGTTTGCGGACGGCGCCGAGGGGCCATGCACTCGTCGACGAACTGTTCTCCCTCCAGCTGAGTTATCGCGCGCCATATGACTGGGACGGCACGCTCGCGTTCCTGCGCATGCGAGCGCTCAGTGGTGTGGAAGCCGTGCAGGACGGCGACTACCTGCAAACGGTGACGTTCGGAGCACACACGGGCTGGGTGAGCGTGCGTCCAGCACCGGATGCGCGAAAGCGCACGCTCCTGATATGCGCTCGGCCGCGTCAGCTCCGGACACACACTCGTTTCCGCTCGGAAAGGCCAGTTCTTGTATAGGGGCAGAGGGTATGGTAACTTGTATCCCATGCCGACCAAGAAGACTCTCCCGACCGTCGCCCATGCCGCCAACTGCGGATGCGGCGCACACCACGACGGCGACGCACGAAAGGCCGTCGCCGTGGATGGCGATATCAAGGATCGGAACCTCAAGCGGCTGCGGCGCATCGAAGGGCAGGTGCGCGGGCTGCACAAGATGGTCGAGGAGGACCGCTACTGCGCGGACATCCTCACGCAGATCTCATCGGTGCACGAGGCGCTCCGCGCCGTCGGACGCGAACTGATGCGCAATCACCTGAAGCATTGCGCATCGTCCGCGATCCGATCGAGTGACGCCGCTGCAGAAGCGATGTACGACGAACTCGTGAACATGATGTTCAAGCACAGCCGGTAGCGGTTCGAACGCGGCGCTGCCGACCGTGACTCGCTATGGACGCCCGGTCGGGCGCCGACCCCACGTGGGCGCGGGTGGCTCCCGCATCATGCGATCGGACGGATGCTCGCGCAGCAGCCGCAGCGCTTCCTGCACGGCGCGCTCGAGCTGCGGGTCACGCCCGGCGATGACGTCCTTCGGCCAGTTCTCCACCTCGATGTCCGGTGCGACGCCGACGTTCTCGACGGCGAAGTTGCCTTCGCGATCGATGAACCCGAATCGTGGCGCGATCATCGAACCGCCATCGATGAACAGCGGCGTGTCGCTCGTCGCCACCAGGCCGCCCCAGGTGCGCGTGCCGATCAGCGGCCCGATCTCGCGCCGCTTGAACATGAACGGCATGAGGTCACCGCCCGAGCCGGCCATCTCGTTGATGATCATGACCTTCGGGCCCCAGATGCCCGACGCGGGACTCGTGAACGGCACGCGCTCGCCGGCAGGGTTGTTGAAGTAGCCGTCAAAATCGCGACCGAGGATGTCGACGATGTAGTCCGCCGCCGATCCGCCGCCGTTGAAGCGCTCGTCGATGATCGCGCCCTTCCGGTCCTGCTGCGCGAAATAATAGCGATTGAAGCTAGTGTAACCGGGCTGGCCGGTGTTCGGCACGTACACATACGCGAGCTGGCCGTTCGACAACGAATCGACGATGCGGCGATTGCGCTCGACCCACGCGCGTGTGCGCAGTCCCTGTTCGTTGGCGACGGGGATGACGCGAATCTGTCGCGCACCGGTCATCGTCGGCCGTGAGTTCACGGTGATGACGGTCTGCCGGTTCGCCGTCCCATCGAGCAGGCGATGGATGTTGTCCGGCGCGCGCAGCGGCACGCCATTCACGGCGAGCAGATAGTCGCCGTTCGCCACGTTGATGCCGGGTCCGGCGAGCGGCGCGCGCAACTCGGGATTCCAGCTCTCGGTGTGATAGATGCGCTCGATGCGATAGAACCCGTCGTCGATCGTGAAGTCCGCGCCGAGCAGGCCGACGTTCGACTGTGGCACCTCGGGCATCTCTCCGCCGCGCACATACGAATGCCCGATCGCGAGCTCCGCGCCCATGTTGTCGAGGAGGTAGTTGAGGTCGGCGCGATGATTGACATGCGCGAGCAGCGGCTCGTACATCCGCTTCATGGCCGGCCAATCGGTGCCGTGCAGGTTCTGCACGTACAGATTGTTGCGCTGGTTGCGCCACCCTTCGTCGAAGATCTGCTTGAACTCGGCGCGCGGGTCGATCTGCGCGCGAAGCGGCGCGGTGAGTCGACCGGAGTCCGAGGAGGGAACGGCGGCAGTCGCCGCATCCACAAGGAAGAGTGCCGCCCGTTCGCCTGGTGTCCGGTACAACAGCTTCCGGCCATCGGCGCTCACCACGAACTGCGCGACGTTCTGCGCGAACGGCACCGCCTTGCGCGTCGTGAGCTGGAACCGGTGCAACGTGGAGCCGCGCGCTGGCGTCTCGGTTGTCCCGGTGATCGGCGCACTCTCGGTGAAGAAGACCGTGCCGGGAACGCCCGCCTGCAGGTCGCTGTATTGCTGCACTGCCACATTCACGACGGCGATGATGCGCTGCGGCAGGCCGTCGAGGTCGATGCGCACCGGACGTCCGGCGGGCAGTCGCTGTATGCGCGTCGTGTCGGAACGTGCGGTGGTCTCGTCGGGTGTCGGCGCCCCGGCACGCGCTGCCTCCTCATCACTCTCGGGAAGCAGCGGCGATGGCTCGGCGCTCGCGAGCACCATGAGATACAACCCGCGCGTGACCGGACGATCATACGCGGACATATCCAACACCGACGAGTTCAGTCCATACGTCGTCGATGCGAGGAACCAGAGATACTTGCCGCTCGCGTCCCAGGCGGGCGATGTCGCGTCCGCCAGTCCGTCCGTCACCTGTCGAGTTGCGCCCGTCTCCGCATCGTAGAGAAAGATCGCGCGGAACAGCGAGGGCAGGTGCTTGGGATACGCGATCCACCGCGAGTCGGGACTCCATGCAGGCACGATGCTGCGGTCGCCGTTGTAGTAAGGGTCCGCGTCCGCGACCTTCGCCCGGCCCGAGGCGACATCGACCACCCAGAGTCGAAAATGCGTGTCCTGGAAGGCGATGCGCCGCCCGTCCGGCGACCATGCAGGCGCGAAGAAATGACTCGGCTCCGGGATCGTGATCTCGCGCGGCGGAGCGAGTCCGTCCTGCGGCGCGATGTACAGTTTGTACTCGCCGCTGCGATCACTGAAGTACGACACCGACTGGCCGTCAGGTGACCACGCCGGCCAGCGCTCCGCCGACGCGCTCGCGCTCGTGATGTTCCGCACGTCGCCCTTCTCCGCGGGGATCGTGAAGATCTCGCCGCGTGCTTCCACTGCCGCCCGACGACCGGTCGATGACAACGCGAGGTTCGTGATCCGGGTCGACACGTCCTTCCACTGCGGCATCATCCACGGGAAGTCTGCCGCCACCGTGATCTGCAACGGACGGGAGGCGCCGCGACGCGGATCGAGTTCGTGGATGGCGCCTGCCTGCTCGAAGACCAGCACATCGTTGCCTGCATCAAGCGCCTTCACGTCGAAACCGGTGAAGCGCGTCACCTGCGCGATCTGCTTCGACCGCGTGTCGTACGACCAGACGTTGGAGACACCGTCGCGGTCCGACAGGAAGTAGACCACCTCGCCGAGCCAGACGGGATCCATTTCCTTGGAGCCGTTCCATGCCGGCGTCTCCACCTCATGCGTGCGCAGATCCATGATCCAGATCGGCTTGTTCTGGCCTCCGCGATAATTGCGGCGCTCCTCGTCCCACGAGTTCGGCATGCGATACGCGATGCGTCGCCCGTCCGGCGAGATCTTTCCCTGGTTCGCGCGCGGCATCACCATCGGCGTCTCGATGCCGCCACTGACGGGAATCGTCCAGAAACGCGGCACGGCGGAGGGCGCTGCGGTGGCGCGACCGGAAGAGAACATGATGGCGCGGCCGTCGGGGCTCCAGCCCTGCACGAGATCCGCGGCCGGGTGCCATGTCAGGCGCATTGGCTGGCCGCCCTCGACCGGCACGGCATACACGTCCGTGTTGCCGCCGTACTCGGCGCTGAACGCGACCATGCGACCGTCGGGCGACAGCTTCGGGTTCGACGATTGCCCCTGGAAACTCGTGAGTCGGCGGGCGGCGCCACCCTCGCGAGCGACGACCCAGATATTGTTCGCGTAGGCGAACGCGACATGGCTCGCACTGACGGAAGGCGTGCGGAGCAGACGGGTGCCCTCGATCTGCTGGTCGGGCGTCTGCGCCTGCGCGGGCGTGAGGCAGGCAACGGCAAGCGCGGCGGCCGCGGTGACGCGGAGCGCGATCGGCGGGAACGGTGCGAGTGAGGTCATGGCAGTTGAAGGAGCGAAGGGCCGTGAACCAGCAGGACTGCAAGGTTCAAAGATGTGGGGCGACTCCGTATTTCGGCAATTCGGCAGCGCCCGCGATCGCGCCCGGAAGCGTCGTGTGGTTGCCCAGCACCACCGTCGCGTTCCGCTTGAGCCCCTGCAACTTCGCGCGCTTCATCGCCGAGTTCTTGAATGCGATGGAGAACTCTTCCTGCGGCATCTCGATCAGTTCCGCTGCGAGCGACTGAGCGTCCCTGCCGACGAGCGCGCGGCGCGGTGCGAACGATGGCTCACGCAGCTCCCGCGCGAACTTCACGTTCCACGGGCACACATCCTGGCAGATATCGCATCCATACAGATGGTCGCCGACGGCGGCGTGGAACTCCGCCGGGATCTCGCTCCGCGACTCGATGGTGAGATACGAGATGCAGCGCCGCGCATCCATCACGCGCGGCGCGACGAACGCATCGGTGGGGCAGGCATCGAGACAGCGCGTGCAGGTGCCGCAGTGGTCCTCGGTGAACGGCGTATCTGGCACGAGGTCGGCTGACAGGAACAGCGCGCCGATGAAGAAGAACGAGCCCATCTGCGGATCGATGAGCATCGTGTTCTTGCCAAACCATCCGAGTCCCGCGCGTCGCGCGAGATCGCGCTCGAGGATCGGACCGGTGTCCGCGTAGGCGCGTCCGGTGAGCGGCAGGCGCCCGTCGCGTGCGCACTCGGCGCGCGCCCACTCGAGCAACGCTTCGAGCCGGTCCCAGATGAGTCGGTGGTAGTCATCGCCGCGCGCGTAACGCGCCACGGGGCCGCTCGGCTCGCGGCCGCCGTAGTCGAGCGCCACCACGATGGCCGATCGCATGCCCGGTTCAGGGAGTGTCGTGTCCCGGCGAAGCTCGGCACCGCGCGCGAGATAATCCATCTCGCCATGACGTCCCGCCGCGAGCCATGCCTCGAACTCAGGCGTCGTGTCGGCTGGGCCCAGCGCTGCGATGCCCGCGAGATCGAACCCGAGTCCGAGAGCCTGCGCCTTGAGGCGGGTCTCGAAGGTCGAGCTCATCCGATGCGCGCCGCCCAGAGCGCGTAGCGCACCACGTCATCCGCCGGCGGCACGGCGTCGTGGTCGCCGTACGCCGTGTACATGCGCCAACGCAGGTAGTCGCGCGCGGGAAGCGGCAGGAACGGCGCGCGCGCCCACCAGCGGTTGCGCCGGAAGCGCCACACCACCAGCAGCAGCGCGCAGGCGAGCCGCGGCGACAGGAGCGCGCGGGGAACGAGGCGAAGGACGAGAGAGGACATCTCCCTCGAATATACGCGTGCCGCCCGTATCTTTCCCCCATGTGGCTCTATCGGGCGATGCCCCTCATCTCGGAACTCGCCGCCCGCAGCTACTACCGGGTGACCGTGGCGGGCGCCCGCGTGCCTGCGACCGGCCCCGTGCTCTTGGTCGCGAACCACAACAATTCGCTGGTGGACCCCGCCCTTGTGGCATGCACCGCGAGCCGGAAAGTGCGCTTTCTCGCCAAGGCGCCGCTCTTCACGCACCCGCTCATCGGCTGGCTCGTGCGCGCCGTCGGGTCCGTGCCGGTGTACCGCGTGCAGGACGATCCCTCGCTCGTCTCGCAGAACGAGGACTCCTTCCGCGACGTGCACCGCGTGCTGGTCGCCGGTGACACGGTCGGCATCTTCCCCGAGGGCATCAGCCATTCGGCGCCGAGCCTCGCGCCGCTCAAGACGGGCGCAGCGCGCATCGCACTCGGGGCAGCGCGCCAGCTCGGCACCGACTTCCCGATCATCGCGATGGGTCTTGTGTTCCGCGACCGCGACGCCTTCCGCAGCGAAGCGCACGTCATCATCGGTGAGGCGTTCCGCTGGGACGACCTCGTGAGCGAGACGGTCGATCGCAGCGCGGTGCGAGATCTCACGCGACGGATCGAGGTCGCGATGCGCAAGGTCTCGCTCAATTTGCAGGACTGGGAAGACGAACCGCTCGTGCGCACGGCCGCCGATGTGTGGCAGGCAGAATTCGCCGACGAAGCGCCGGACGACGGCGCGGCGGAGCTTCAGCGCCTTCGCCTGACCACCGAGGCGCTGCAGTCGCTGCGACACGGCGGCGCCGGCAGGTGGCGCGACACGGCCGTCGAACTGCGCGGGCATGGGCGTGCGCTCGAGATACTGGGCCTCACACCGCAGGCGCTGCGCACCGACGTCGGATTCGCAGAGGCGGTGCACTGGTTCCTGGCGCGCCTCCCGTTCCTCGTGGTGCTGCCCATCTCATGGCTCGGCTGGCTCTTCTTCCTGGTTCCGCGCGAGGTCTCGCGTCTGGCCGCGCAGTGGATCTCGACCCGCGAAGGCGACGATGTGCTCGTTACGCACCGCGTGCTCGTGGGTGGACTGGTGTTCCCGTTCTGGTTCGTCGCCATCGCGGTGATCGCCGGACTGACCTTCGGCTGGCTGTTCGGACTCCTGGCGCTCGCGCTGCAGCCGGCGTGGGCATTCGCGGCGCTCACTGTGGGCGAACGCCGGCAGCGCGCCTGGCTCACGGCGCGCCGCTACTTCCTGCGCAAGCTCGAGCGCCCGCGCGTCGAGCAGCTCCGCACACGGCAGCGTGATCTCGCGGAACAGCTGCGGACACTGCTGGATGTCGCAGGCGCCGGGTAGCGGCTGCCGCCCTGAGTCCGACGATCGTCACGCCGCGCGCGGCGACTACCTGAACGACGTCCCGTCCAGGCCTGCAGGCACCGCATGCCCGAGCGCCGCGAGCACACTCGGCAGCACATCCACCGTCCTGAGCGGCTCGCGCACCGCCGCGCGCGACATCACCAGCGGCACCATCATGTGCTCGCGATGCAGCGCGCCGTGCGACGATAGATGCGGTATGGGCTCGTACTTCGCGCGGAAATCCCAGTCGCGCGCGGCCGATAGCAGGATCTCCCCCGAGCGCGCGGCACACGCGAGCGCGATGATCTGCACGAGCGCGTCGGGGTAATCGGTGGCGTGCGATGCGGCGTGCGACTCGGCTGCGCTGAAGCCCGCGCGCAGGCGATCCACGCCGACCGCTGCCCGGATGCCGAGCGGATCGCCTCCGTCCGGGAGATAGTGATATCGATGGTCGGCGTCGTACACCACGCGCGCCGTTCCCCGGCCGCGCGCATGCACCTCGACCTCGTGCGCGGAGTGCGGCAGCATCAACAGGTCCACTGAATCGCGCTCGAGGAGTCGCTCCACGAGCCACTGCCAGCGCTCGGAGAGCGCGTGCCACCACGGACGGTCGCTGCGATTGAGTTCGAGATAGACATGCGCCATCGCGTTGCCGCTCACCATCACTGCCGCATCGCGACCTCCGGTGAAGGTCCACGGATGCGCGATCGTCCGCACGCCGAGGCTGCGCAGCAGGCCGGCGAGATCCTCGTGATGACGCACCGGTGAATGCCCATGGTCGCTCACGATCCAGATCTCCATCTCCTCCCACCGACCGTCGCGTTCGGCGTCGGCGCGGATCATCGCGACCGTCGCGTCGACCGTGCGCATCGCGTCGAGCACTTCGGGCGCGTCGTGGCCGAGTTGATGGGAGGCCTTATCGATGCCTGGGTGCGCGAGGAACGCGACGTCCGGCCGATCGCGGCGGATGCGCTCCGCAGTCATTCGCCCGAGTTGGCGGTCGAGCGCAAGCCAGCCCGGGAGGTCGCCGCGGAAGTGCGTCCAGCCCATGCGCAGTCCGAACAGCGCATCCGCGCCGATGCGCTGCGCCTTGCCGAGTCCGCGGCCGTGCGGAGTGAACGCGCCGAGTGGGCGGTCCGCATACTCGAAGAGCGTGCGATGATCGAGCGTGAGGTCGGTGTCCGCGCGGAGTGCCTCGAACCCCACGTAGCTCCTCGAGTAGCCGGGCCAGCTCGTTGCGGAGCGCGCGCGGTCCCACCAGCGGATGCCGGGCACGCCGGCTCGCCCAGGATGCAGCCCCATGAGGAACGGCGTGTACGCGGGGCCGGTGACCGAGGGAAAGACCGAGCTGATGCTGTGCGCGCTCCCGTCGTCGCGAAGGCGCGACAGGGCAGGGAGATGGCCGGCATCCATGGCCCCGAAGAGGGTATCGGAACGGGCGCCATCGGCGACGACCATCACGAGTTGTCTCGTCATGGCTGTCTCACGCAGCGCCAACCGGGTCGCAGCACGGCACACCTCAATGTAAGCTTCACGGGCCATGGCACCCAAACGTCCCGTCAAGAAGAAAGCAAAGGCCGCGAAGCAGACCGCCGCCCCAGCCACGCGCCCCAAGAGCGGTGCAAAAGTGCCGCGCACCGCGTCCGGCAACCGCGCCGACAGCGAGCGGCTCGACAGGGCCTCGAAGGAAGCGCTCGTTGGCCTCAAGGAGCGCATCGAGGAAGGGGAGCGGGCGTCCGGCGCCTTTCCGCCCAAGCTCGAGGTCGCGACCATCCGTCATCTGCGCTCCGCGACCGACGATGCGATCGGTGACTTCCGGTGGGCGCTCACGGAAGATGCGAAGCTGCTCCAGTATGGCGGACCGAAGTCGGATTTCAGGAGCACCGACACCTGGCGCGTCATGCGCATCATGGCGGAGTTCATCGAAGGCTTCGACAAGCTCGCGCATGTCGAGAAGGGCGTCTCCATATTCGGCTCGGCGCGCACGCATCCCGAGGACCCGCAGTATCTCGCGGCGGTCGAGATCGGTCGCCTGCTCGGCGAGCAGGGCTTCTCCATCATCACCGGCGCGGGCCCCGGCATCATGGAGGCCGCGAACAAGGGCGCGAAGCTCGGCGGCGGCGCGTCGATCGGATGCAACATCGAGCTGCCGTTCGAGCAAGGCGCGAACCCATACGTCGACACGCTCGTCGCGTTCCGTTACTTCGCCGTGCGCAAGACGATGTTCATCAAGTATTCGAGTGCGTTCATCATCTTCCCCGGCGGCTTCGGGACCTTCGACGAACTCTTCGAGGCGCTGACGCTCATCCAGACCGGAAAGATCTCGCAGTTCCCCGTGGTGCTCTTCGGGACGCACTACTGGGCAGGGCTCGTGCGATGGCTGCGCAGCCGCGTGCTCGCCGAGCGGAAGATCTCGCCCGGGGACATGGACCTCATGATCATCACCGATGATCCCGCCGAAGCCGCGCGCGCGGTGGTCGACGCCTACGCGCTCCAACTCAAGACAGCCCGCGCACAGGCGGGGGAGAAATAGATGGCTGCGAAGAAAGCGAAGGCGAAGTCCGCCGCGGGCACGAAGCCGGCGACAGCGGCCGCCGCGCGCGCGAGTGCTTCAGGCAACAAGGCCGAGCAGAAGCGCGCCGCCGAGCAGCGCGAGGCCAAGAGCACGACGGTCATGACCAAGGGCCGCAGTGCGCTGCTCAAGGGACGGAAGATCGCACCGCGGAAGATCGACGGCACCGAGAGCATCGTGCAGTTGGTGGACGGCACCTTCCAGAGCTACAACTCCGGCCGTCTGCGCGAAGCGTGCGGACTGTTCACCGAGCTGATGCTCGAGAAGGACGTGACCGTCGGCATGACGCTCACCGGTGCGCTCACGCCCGCAGGACTCGGCATGAGCACGATCATCCCGTTGATGGAAGCGGGCTTCGTGGACTGGATCATCTCGACCGGCGCGAACCTCTATCACGACACGCATTTCGGCCTTGGACTCTCGATGCACCAGGGCAATGCGCAGGCGTCGGACACCGTGCTGCGCGAAGAAGGCGTCGTGCGCATCTACGACGTGTTCTTCGACTATGACGTGCTGCTGAGCACCGACGCGTTCTTCCGGAAGATCATCCGCGCGCCCGAGTTCCAGCGCACGATGTCGAGCGCCGAGTTCCACAATCTCTGCGGCAAGTATCTCGTCGAGCGCGAGAAGGCGCTCGGCATCCCGCAGAAGTCGCTGCTCGCGGCGGCGTACCGCTGCGGTGTGCCGATCTACACGTCGTCGCCGGGCGACTCGAGCATCGGCATGAACATCGCCGCGCTCGCGCTCGAGGGCGGCACCTGTCTGCTCGACCCGAACCAGGACGTGAACGAGACGGCGAGCATCGTGCTTCATGCGAAACGCGGCGGCGGCAAGAGCGCGATCTTCATCGCCGGTGGCGGTTCGCCGAAGAACTTCGCGCTGCAGACCGAACCGCAGCTCCAGGAGGTGCTCGGCATCGACGAGAAGGGGCACGACTTCTTCCTGCAGGTGACCGATGCGCGTCCCGACACGGGCGGCCTCAGCGGCGCGACGCCGGGCGAGGCGGTGAGCTGGGGGAAGATCGATCCCGATCGGCTGCCTGATGCGGTGGTCTGCTATCTCGACGCGACGATCGCGCTGCCGATCATCACGAGCTATGCGCTGGCGAAGAAGAAGCCGCGCAAGCTGAGGCGCCTGTACGACAAGCGTGGCCTGATGATGGCGACGCTGCGGAGCGAG
>JANOTV010000053.1:0-1594 GCA_031416495.1 Gemmatimonadota bacterium | reverse complement strand
ACGAAGGCGCGGACGGAGTCGCGGACCGCGCGCTCCTCTTCCGTGAGGCCGGCGTCGATGTTGAAGAGGTCGCCTTCGCGCGCACGGAGCTGCGGCGAGGCGAGGAAGGCGGCGGTCGTTTCGTCGATGGAGGTCATGCGGAGCTCTGGAGTGGGTGCGCGACGGAATCTAACTCGCCCGAAACCTTCCGGTTGCGACTCGCGCGGGGAACAGCGATCAGGAGTGGTTACGTCAGAGCACCTTCCACCAAGGGAGCGCCATCACCTGATCGTGGAGCTGCTGCTCACGGTCTCCATCATAGAGCAGCACGCCCTTCGCGCGTTTTTTCTCGTCGGCACGATCGTTCACGAACTCGATTAGATGCTTCGCGTCGGCGGGCACGACGTTGCGCCCCGACTTTACCTCGATCCCCAGCAAGCCGCGCGAAGGCGCCTCGAGGATGAAGTCCACCTCCCGGCCACCCGCGGTGCGCCAGTACGTGACGGCCGCGCTCCTCGGCTGGGCATCGCACCACGCCGCGAGGTCGGCGAAGATCAGGTTCTCGAGGTCGGCGCCAGCGGGCTCGCTGCGTTCCCCAAGATGCATCGCGAGCCCCGTGTCGTTCCAGTAGAGCTTGGGCGTCTTGATGAGGCGCGTCGTCCGGTTGCGGCCGAACGACGGGAGCCTGGTGAGGAGGAAAGTGGTTTCCATCAGTGCGAGCCAGCGATGCACCTGCGGTTGGGAGAGCCGGGCGTCGCGTCCGAGTTCGGCCTGGTTCAGCAGGTTCCCGATGCGCAGCGCCGCGAGGCGCATGAGTGCATGGTAGCGCAGCGGCTCCGCGATGGCGATATGATCGCGCAGGTCGCGGTCCACGTGATTGCGCACGTAGGAGCTGAGCCAGCGATCCCGGTCCGGCTGCTCGCGCAGGTGGACGCGCGGCCAGGGGAAGGCGCCGGCGAGTGCGTCGGAGCGCCAGTCACCTCGTGGGAGTGCGAGGGTCTTGAGAGTGTCGGGCCAACGGGACACGTCGTTGTCGAGCAGGGACTCCCACGCGCCGGCCGCGGCATGGCCCAGGGTCTCGCGTCGAGTGAGGCCGTGGAGCCGGACGTAGGTCGCGCGACCGGTGAGTCCGTCGGCCACCTGCCGCATGGAGAGCGGGTTCGCGGAGCCGGTGATGAGAAAGTGGCCCGGCTTGCGTTTGGTCCCCATCCGGTCGACCGCGCGCTTGAGCGCGAGGAAGAGCGACGGCAGTCGCTGGACCTCATCGATGAGGAGCGGCTGTCCGGACTCGAGTTCACGGAGTGGATCATCGACGAGCGCGGCCCTGACGGATGGGTCGTCGAGGTCAAGCACACGGCGGTCCTCGTCGGCTGCGATACCGTGGAGGAGCGTGCTCTTGCCAACCTGGCGCGATCCGATGAGGAAGACGATCGGGTTGGAACGCGCGGCGGCCCGTACGCTGTCGGCAGCGAGTCGCGGGAGAGCGTCTGCGGAGGGCAGATTCGTGATGATCATCTCATGATTTCAGTCAATGAATGATAAACATTCATTGGAAGAATGCAATGGCATACTTGTAAGCCGATGCCCTGTCAGGACTTCGCCCCCCGACGGCCTG
>JANOTV010000052.1:0-10347 GCA_031416495.1 Gemmatimonadota bacterium | reverse complement strand
CCTCGCCGCGGCGGTCACACCCGGACGCAGCGGCGCGGAGCCGGTGCGGTTCCTCGTGCTCGCAGAAGCCGGCGTGCCCGTCGCATCCATTCTGCTCGTGCTCTTCACCGATATCTTCCTCGAGCTGGTCTCACTCGTGCTCGTAGTCGTCGGCCTCGCGATCGTGTTCAAGGAGTCGGGTGGCATCTTCGTGCTGATGCTTGGCGTACTGGGCGGCTACGCGACGTTCGTGCTCGGCCTTGGCGCGTTCGGTTATTTCCTCGCCAAGCGCAACGCGAACGGGCCGCCGCCCGCGTGGGCGCTGCGCGGGGGGCTGCATGCGGGCCGCTGGCGCCGTATCCAGCGCGCGCTGCGGTCGCTCCGCACGAGCATCACGGCGCTGCGCACGGCGCGCATCACGCCGATGTTCTTCGCCATGCTCGCATCAGTCGTACACATCCTGCTGCGACTCGTGGTGCTCGTGATCATCGTGCTCGCCGTCGCGCCTGAGACGGCGATCGCATCGCTCATGCTCTGGTCGCTCGTGCTGCTGTATGGGAGCGCGATGGCGCCTGCGCCTGCCGGCGGCGGCGCGGTGGAGCTGTCATTCCGCCTCGCGCTCGCCGGCGTGCTCTCCGCCGATGTGCTCGGCGGGTCGCTGCTCTGGTGGCGCTTCTACACGTTCTACCTGTACATGGTGCTGGGCGCGCTCTCGGCGGGGAAGACCGTGCGACGCACGCTGCGCGCACGCCATGCGCTCTGAGGATCAGGTCCGCTGGTCGTCCGCTCGGGCGAAGGAGCCCGTGATCCGCGGCGGCGTGCGCTCGATCACGCGTACGGCGAGCAGGTTCTGGTCGGCGCGGTGCACCGTGGCATTCAGCGTCTCGAGCGGCTCGCGCCACGCCCAACCGAGCGAGAACGGCACGGGCGCCGTGCGAAGCGCCGCGGCCTGCATGCGCTGCGCGACCATCATCGTCTGCGCTTCTGATGCGCCGCGCATCACGATCACGAATTCATCGCCGCCCATGCGCACCACCGGCTCCTCAGCGCGCACCTGGCGCATGAGGAAGCGACTCATGCGGATGAGCGTGTTGTCGCCCATCTGGTGGCCGAACTGGTCGTTGTACTGCTTGAAATGATCGATGTCGATGAACAGGCAGCCCCACGGCGAGTCAGACGCGCTCAGTGTCTCGTCGAGCTCCGCGAGATAGCGCCGGTTGTAGCAGCCCGTGAGCGGATCGCGCATGCTCTGCTGGCGCAGCTCCTCTTCCATGCGCTTGCGCTGCGTGATGTCCACGAGGATGCCGTGGTACACGGTCTCTTCGGCATCGGGGTCCTGCACCGCGTACACGGTGTCCAGCACCGTGAGCAGCATGCCGTCGGGACGCACGATCTGCAGCTCGAAGTCGCGCACGAAGCCGTCGCGCTTCAGCTGCTCGATCTGGGCGAGCAGCCGCGACGGATCCACCACCAGCTCGTTCGTACCGTACGACGCGAGGTCCTCGATCGACCGCACGCCCATCAGCGCGAAGAACGCAGGGTTGCCGTCGAGGATGTCCCCGCGGTCGTTCGTGATGTAGATCGCCTCACGCAGGTTCGCGACCAGCGAACGCAAGCTCTCCGCATCGCTGAGCGATCGATATCGCCGAGACGGTTCGGTCATGCGTCGAGGGGCTGGAGGTGCTTCATCGAGCGATCGAATCCGTGGTTCGGGGGACGGAAGGACTGATTGTCGGACCGCTGTCACTTTGCTAATAATGCCCCGTGGTTGACGCTGCCGCTAACTTTGGGGTTCGCCGCATGATCGCACCCGATAGGAAATCGCCGGAGCAAGCGTGCCACAGCCTGACGTCGACGTACAACAGCTCGCCATCAACACCGTCCGCACGTTGTCGATGGATGCGGTTCAGGCCGCTGAATCAGGCCACCCCGGCACGCCGATGGCGCTCGCGCCACTCGCCTACGCGCTCTACACCCGTCACGTGAAGCACAACCCGGCCGATCCGCACTGGCCCGACCGCGACCGCGTGGTCCTCTCGGCCGGCCATGCGTCGATGCTCCTCTACTCGACGCTCTTCCTCACAGGCTACGATGTCACCCTCGACGACATCAAGGCCTTCCGCCAATGGGGCAGCCGCACGCCGGGGCATCCCGAGTACGGGCACACGGCAGGCATCGAGACCACCACCGGCCCCCTCGGCCAGGGCTTCGCGAATGCCGTCGGCATGGCGGTCGCCGAAGCGCATATCGCGGCGATCTTCAATCGCGACGGCCATGGTGTCGTGGATCACTACACCTGGTTCATCGCCGGCGACGGCTGCCTCCAGGAAGGCATTTCGCACGAGGTGGCCTCCTTCGCCGGCCACCAGAAGCTCGGCAAACTCATCGGCTTCTTCGATGACAATCGCATCACCATCGACGGCAACCTCGACCTCTCGAGCAGCGACGACACGGCGAAGCGCTTCGAGGCCTACGGTTGGCAGGTGCTGCATATCGCCGACGTCAACGACCAAGCGCAGATCGACAAGGTCATCGAGGCGGCCAAGGCGGACACCGAGCGCCCGACCCTGATAATCACGCGCACCGTCATCGGCTTCGGTTCACCCAACCGCGCCGGCACCGCCAAGGCGCACGGCGAGCCCCTCGGCAAGGATGAGATCGCGCTGACCAAGGTGAAGTACGGCTGGCCGAGCACCGAGCCGTTCCACGTGCCGGCTGCTGCGCTCGAGCACTGGCGCCTCGCGAAGGAACGCGGCGTCAATCTGCAGGCCGAGTGGATGCGCCGTTTCGCCGATTTCGTGAAGTCGTTCCCGTCGGAGGCCAAGGAACTCGGTCGCCGCTGGCATGGTGACCTCCCCGCGCAGTGGGACCGTGCGGTGCCGGAATTCGACAAGAGCAACGGCAACATCGCCACGCGCGCCGCGAGCGGCCTTGTGCTCAACGCGCTCGCGGCTGGCATCCCGGAGCTGATCGGCGGCTCGGCCGACCTCGCAGGCTCCAACCTCACGACCATCAAGGGAGTGCCGAGCTTCTCACCGCTGCAGCGCGGCGGCCGGAACTTCTTCTTCGGCATCCGTGAGCACGGCATGGGCGCGATCATGAACGGAATGGCACTGCACGGCGGGATCATCCCGTACGGCGGCACGTTCTTGGTGTTCGCCGATTACATGCGCCCCGCGATCCGCCTCGCGGCGCTCATGCGTCAGCAGGTCATCTATGTGTTCACGCACGATTCCATCGGACTCGGCGAGGACGGCCCGACGCATCAGCCCGTCGAGCACCTCTCGGCGCTGCGCGCGATCCCTAACCTGCTCGTGATACGTCCCGGCGATGCGAACGAGACGGCGGAGGCATGGCGCGTCGCTTTGAGGCATCGCACCGGTCCGGTCGCGCTCATCCTCACGCGGCAGAAGCTCGCGTTCATCGATCGCACGACGCATGGCGCCGCTGGTGATCTCGCCAAGGGCGCGTATGTGCTGAAGGATGCGGCGAACGGTGCTGCACCGAAGTCCGTGATCATTGCGACTGGTTCCGAGGTCGAGATCGCGCTCAAGGCGCAGGCGGAGCTCGAGGCGTCAGGGTTGCCGACGCGTGTGGTCTCTATGCCTTCGATGGAGTTGTTCGCAGAGCAGACTGCGGAGTACCGCGAGTCTGTGCTGCCGCACGGTGTGAAGCGGGTCGCCATCGAGGCCGCGCATCCCATGTCGTGGTACAAGTGGATCGGGGATGAGGGTGCGATCGTGGGGATTGAGACGTTCGGTGCTTCAGCGCCGGCGCCGAGGCTCTATGAGGAGTATGGGATCACGGCGGCGAAGGTCGTGGCTACGGTTCGCGCGATTCAGTAAGTGGGCGATGGACAGGCTTCCCGACTCACCGTCCCCGGCGAAATCCAAGAACATCACCACGATGCGATTCAGCTCGTCGATCTCGCGCTCGTTCAGGTAGTTCTTCGCCACCATTACGTCGCCCTTCCGCGCCGCGCCGCCCTTCCACGCGGTGAGCCCCATGTTAGGCTGCGCCGCATCCGCGCGCGCCGCGATCAGCTCCGGCGCAGTCTTCCCTGTTGCCGCGAAGTGCAGCTTGTTCTGCACGACCTGAAACACGGCCTGCGTCCACGAGATACTCGCCCAGGCGCTCAGTGGCCCACTGCCGAAACTGGTCCCGCGAGAGCTCCGCACCCGATAGCCCACAGCCAGGATTGCACGGAGGCTGTAGTGCTCGATCTCTCGGCTCACCTCTCGACTGCCTTCCTGGCGAACCATCCGGAATTTCCCGATGGTTGCGCGCGATCAAGTTCCTGCTTCTCGTGAATGTTCAGCAGGTGCTCGCTGATGGTACGAACATCCTTCTGGAAGAGCTCCCCGATCAGCGCCTGCGGCAGCCAGATAGTCTCGTCCTCGAACCGGCACTGCATGTGCGTCTGCCCATCCTCGGTCTGATAGAGGATCAGGCTCCCCACAGGCTGCGATTCATCGCGCTCGCTCACTTCGTCGACCCTCCGATCATGTGCAGGATACGCAATCATCCCAAGCAAGCGCGGGGCGCTTACAGGCGCCAGAGCCCAATCATCTTCAGCAGCCAGCGGTTACCCTGCGTAGCGGGGAGAGCGGTGATCCGCGCAGGTTTGCCGTCCTCCGCCCCCGTCGCGACATTCTCTCCTCGGCCGTTCCGGCCCGACTCCAGCGCACGAGCTTCCGCATGACCAACACGACCCGCCGCGACTTCCTCGCGAAAACCGGGCTCGCCGCCAGTGCGCTGACCCTCGCCAGCCGGCAGCTCAGCGCCGCCGAGACGCGCTCGCCGATCATCACCTCCGCGACCGAGCCCGATTCGGCAGTGAAGGTCCTTCTCCTCGAAGCCCTCACCGCAGCCAAGCTCGCCGGCGCCTCCTGGGCCGATGCCCGCGTCCAGCGCCAGCGCCGCCAGAACCTCGGCACCCGCGAACAGCAGGTCACCAACGTCTCCGACTCCGATTCCATCGGCTGCGGCGTGCGCGTGCTCGTCGACGGCACCTGGGGCTTCTCGGCCACCCGCGCGCTCACCAAGGACGGTGTCGCACGCGCAGCCCGTCAGGCCGTCGCGCTCGCGAAGGCGAATCGCGTCGCGCGCGACCGCATGGTCAAGCTCGCGCCGACTGAAGCCCATCCGAACGCAAGCTGGAAGTCCTCGTATACCATCGATCCCTGGAGCATCCCCGTCGAGGAGAAGGTGGACCTCCTCCTCCGCGCGAACGCCGCGGCGCTCAAGGTCCCCAACATCCGCTTCGTGAACTCGGGACTCTCCTTCGTGAAGGAGGAGCGCTCGTACGCGAATAGCGAAGGCTCGATGATCGCGCAGGACGTCGTGCGCAGCTGGGTCACGATGTCGGTGAGCGCCGTCTCCAACGATCGCACGGACGTCGCGGTGCGCGGTCCCGAAGTCGTGCAGCCTGCTGGCCGCGGCTGGGAATACGTGCTCGAGGCGGACATCGTCTCGAACGCGACCGTCTGGGCGGAGCAGGCGCGCGCGAAGCTCACCGCGCGTTCCGTCGACGTCGGTCGCTGGGACCTCGTCATCCATCCGTCGCAGCTCTTCCTCACCATCCATGAGTCGATCGGTCACCCGACCGAACTCGACCGCGCGATGGGTTACGAAGCGAACTTCGCGGGCACCTCCTTCATCGCACCACCAGACGATGTGCTCGGCAAGCTGCGACTCGGGCCCGATCACCTCACCGTCCGCGGCGACCGCTCGCAGCCCAATGCGCTCGCGACCATCGGTTACGATGACGACGGCGTGAAGCCCGATGATTTCGACATCATCAAGAATGGCATCTTCTGGGACTACCAGACCACGCGCGAGCAGGCCGAGTGGCTGCGCCCGTGGTACGAGAAGAACAACATGCCTGTGCGTTCGCATGGCTGCGCCTACGCACAGAGCTGGAGCGACGTCGCCTTCCAGCGCATGCCGAATGTCTCCATCGTGCCCGACAAGAAGGTCGATCGCTCCTGGAACGATCTCATCGCATCGACCGACAAGGGCATCGCGATGATCGGCCGTTCGTCGTACTCCATCGATCAGCAGCGCTACAACGCGCAGTTCGGCGCGCAGATCTGCTACGAGATCAAGAGCGGCAAGATAGTCGGTCAGCTCAAGGACGTCGCCTACGTCATGCGCACCTCCGATTTCTGGAACGCCATCGACATCATCGGCGGCAAGTCGTCCTACGAACTCGGCGGCACCTTCAACGATGGCAAGGGACAACCGGGTCAATCGAATGCCGTGAGTCATGGGTGCCCGCCCTGTCTCTTCCGCGACATCAACGTGCTCAACACGGGGACCGCCTCATGAGCCCCATTCGTGCAGTCTCCGATTCGCCCAAGCGCCTCATCGCACTCAGGAACGTCGAACGCCATGGTGTGCTCGACGAGCCGATCGTTCTTTCGCGCGCCGAGTGCGAGGACATCGTGCAGCGCGCGCTCAAGCTGTCGAAGGCCGACTCATGTCGCGTGTCGATCGGCAGCTCGTACCAGACCAATCTCCGCTTCGCCGACAACCAGATGTCGACGTCGGGCATCTCCGACGATGCGGGCATCAGCATCAGCTCGGTGTTCGGACAAAAGCGCGCGAGTGTCAGCACCAATGACGTCTCGCCTGAAGGCCTGGCGCGCGCCGTCGCACAGTCCGAAGCGCTCGCCAAGCTCTCGCCTGATGATCCCGAGCTGCTGGCGGAACTTGGCCCGCAGAACTACGCGACCATCTCGGCCTGGTTCGACTCGACCGCCACGCTTTCGGCCGATGATCGTGCACAGGCGGCGCTCACCGCGCTCGAGCCCGCGCGCAAGGCGACTGATCTCACCGTCGCCGGCTTCATCGATTGCTCCGCATCAACCACGGCACTCGGCACGAGCGCAGGACTCTTCGCGTATCATCGCTCGACCGGTGCGAACTACACGCTCACCGTGCGCACGAGCGACGGCACCGGCTCCGGCTGGATCGGCGCCGACCAGAACGATTGGGGCAAGATCGATTTCCGTGAGATCGCAACGCGCGCGATCGCGAAGGCGCGCGCTTCGCGGAATCCCGTCGCCATCGAGCCGGGTCGCTACACGGTGATCTTCGAGCCACAGGCGGTGTCCGATCTCATCGGCTCGGTGCGCGGTGCGATGAATGCACGCTCCGCCGATGAAGGCCGCTCGCCATTCTCCAAGCCGGGCGGCACGAAGGTCGGCGAGCGCATCATGGACAGCCGCGTCACGCTGCTCACCGATCCTTCCGATCCGCAGCTCCTCGGTTCGCCCTTCGACGGCGAAGGCCTGCCGGTGAAGCGCCAGGTGTGGGTGGAGAATGGCGTCCTCAAGCAACTCTCGTACACTCGCTTCTGGGCGCAGCGCACCGGCAACGTTCCGAACGGCGGCAGTGGCTTCGGCGGTGGTGGCTTCGGCGGCGGCCTCAAGATGCTCGGCGGCGACTCGTCGATGGATGCGATGATCGCCGCGAGCGAGCGAGCCGTCGTCGTCACGCGCCTCTGGTACCTGCGGGCGGTGAACCAGCGCACGCTCGTCTACACGGGCCTCACGCGCGACGGCACGTTCCTCGTGGAGAACGGCAAGATCGCGCGCTCCATCAAGAACTTCCGCTTCAACGATTCACCGCTCTTCCTGCTCAACAACCTGGAGGCCGTCGGCGCGGCAGTGCGCGTCGCCGAGGGCGGAAGCGTCGTGCCATCGCTCAAGGCGCGCGACTTCAACTTCACCAGCCTGTCCGACGCAGTGTGACGCGACGATCCGCCCGACGCTTTCCGTGGTCCACGTGGTCCGACGAACGGCTCCTCGAGCTCCGGATCAAGGACCTTGGTCTGCGCCTCGAGGGCACCTGGGTCGCCGATTGCGTCGATGAACTGTACGCGGAGCTCGATGAGCGCGGGATAAACCTCAAGCCGCACGTCTGGGTGTCGGACGAGTGGTTCTCACCGTCCGGCATGTCCGGCTTCGCGGTGCCGTTCTACCTGCTGCATCCGCGGCTCATGAAACTCGAGCGCACGCAACTCATCGAGATCGAGGGTGGCACGCATCACGAGTGCATGAAGATCATGCGCCACGAGTGCGGCCATGCGATCCAGCACGGCTACCAACTGCAGCGACGCCGCGAATGGCAGCGGCTCTTCGGCAAGTCGTCGAAGAAGTATCCCGATGCGTATCGACCGAACCCCGCGAGCAAACGCTATGTGCAGCACCTGCGCCGATGGTACGCGCAGAGCCACCCCGACGAGGACTTCGCGGAGACCTTTGCCGTCTGGCTCAAACCGCGCAGCGACTGGAAGCGCCGCTACGCCGGCTGGCCGGCGCTCGCGAAGCTCGAGTACATCGATCGCCTCATGGCGGAGATCGCGGGCACGAAGCCGGCGCATCGCAACACGCGGAAACTCGACACGCTCTCGTCGCTCAAGCAGACGCTGTTCATGCATTACACTTACCGTCGCGCGATATACTCGGTCGAGTACCCAAAGACTTACGACGACGACTTGCTCCGCCTCTTCTCCGATGAACCGCGTCACCGCAACAAACCGACCGCGGCCAGTTTCCTGCGCAAGCATCGCGGGGACATCCGTCGCATCGTGTCGCGATGGACGGGCGAGTACCAGTTCTCGCTCGACCAGGTGCTCACCGACATGATCGGGCGCTGCCGCGAGCTCACGCTGCGCGTTCCCGGCAACGAGCGTCAGCTCCTCACCGACTTCATGGTGCTGCTCACGGCGCGCACCATGGGCTTCCTCGTCGGGCATGGTCGCCGCGACTGGATCGCCGTATGAAGAAGCGGCGCGTCCTCGTGCTCACGCATCCCGACCTCGTGCCGCCAGAGGTCGCGTGCTCGCTCACGGCGCGCGAGGCGTTCGACATCAAGACCGAGGCCGACGTCATCTCCACGCTGCGCAAGATCGGCCACGACGTGCATGTACTCGGCGTGCAGTGGGAGCTGCGCCCGGTGCGCGAGGCGGTTGATGTGCTCAAGCCCGACATCGTATTCAACCTGCTCGAGGAGTTCCACGGCGAGACGGTGTACGACCACAACGTCGTCGGCTTCCTCGAGCTCATGAAGGTGCCCTACACCGGCTGCAATCCGCGCGGCCTCATGCTCTCGCGCGGCAAGGCGCTCTCCAAGAAGCTGCTCGCGTATCACCGCATCCGCGTGCCCGACTTTGCCGTCTTCCCGATGGGGCGGAAGGTGCGGCGCCCACCGCGACTCGCCTTCCCGCTCATCGTCAAGTCGCTGATCGAGCATTCGTCACTCGGCATCTCGCAGGCGTCGGTGGTGGACTCCGACGAGAAGCTCTCCGAGCGCGTGCGCTTCGTGCACGAGCGCATCAAGACCGACGCCATCGCGGAGCAGTTCATCGTCGGGCGTGAGCTGTACGTGAGCGTGCTCGGCAACGACCGCCTGCGCGCGTTCACGCCCTGGGAGCTCAAGGTGGAGCGCGGCGGCGATGAGCCGCTCATCGCGACCGCCAGGTCGAAGCACGATCCCGACTATCAGGCGAAGAAGGGCATTATCATCCTTGCGGCGCAGGAGCTGCATCCGGACCTCGAAGCGCAGATGCTGCACGACAGCAAGCGCATCTATCGCATCCTCGAGCTCTCGGGGTACGCGCGCATCGACTTCCGGCTCGACGCAGAGGGCCGGACGTATTTCCTCGAGGCGAACCCGAATCCCGACATCGCGGAACAGGAAGAGTTCGCCGCGGCGGCGAACTTCGATGGCATCGCGTATCCGAAGCTGCTCGAGCGGATCATCCGCCTTGGCCTGCGGCACCACGAATAGGCCTGTTTCTGGACGTCGCCGAGTGCTGCGATGAGTCAACACGCGCTGCTGGCTGCCGTATCGTTCCCCGATTGTCCGAGCGGTGGCTGCGACCGGACTTTCTTCATCACCGAGATCCTGTTCGTCGTGTAGGCACAGGACCGGCTCGACGCCGACTATCGGTTGAACGCCTCCACAGGAGGGAGCTTCACCTTCGGATCCATCTACCACACGCTCGTGAATCCGCGGTTCGACATCTTCTGAGCCGCGATCAGCCAGCCACCGGCATCGCGAACGTGATCGTGTGGCCCCCGGGCTCGCGCACGCCGACCTCCTCCATCCCGTAGAACGTCTTCCGCCGCGGAAAAAGCACCGGCGCGCTGCCGAGCGCCGTGATCACCGCGTCGAGGTCTGAAACTTCCATGAAGAGGAACGTCCCGCCCATCGGTACCGATGCCAGCCCGGGCAGGTCGTGCTGCACGCTCTCCCTGGTCTGATACATCACCTCGAGTCCATCCTTTTCGAGAATCACGAATCCGAGCCGGTCTCCCTCCGGTACCTCGGCCGTCCGCACGAAACCGAGTCGCTCCC
>JANOTV010000051.1:0-3511 GCA_031416495.1 Gemmatimonadota bacterium | reverse complement strand
GGCGCGCGTCGTGTCGATGATCTGCTTGCGTCGCGCGGCGAGCTCGGGGAACTGCTCGCTCATCGTCGCGATCACGCTCTCCACGACGTACACGAGCGTCGGCTCGCGGCGCCCGAGCAGCCAGGCATGACGCACCGCGCGGCGCAGGATGCGGCGCAGCACGTAGCCGCGCCCTTCATTCGACGGGAACACGCCGTCGGCGAGCAGGAAGCCCACCGCGCGCGCATGGTCGGCGAGCACGCGGAAGCTCGCCGAGTCCTCGTTGGCGTACAGATACTTTCGGCCGACGACTTCCTCGACCTTCGCGAGGAGCGGCGCGAAGAGATCGGTGTGGTAGTTGTTCGCGACGCCCTGCAGCACGGCAGCGATGCGCTCGAGGCCCGCGCCCGTGTCGACCGAGGGCTTCGGCAGCGGCAAGAGCTCGCCGTCGGGCTGACGATCGTACTGCATGAAGACAAGGTTCCAGATCTCGAGGAACCGTCCCGCCTCGGCGCCTTCGACGAACGCGTCCGTGGAATAGTCGGAGATCGAGCTGTCCGTCCACTCGCCCGTCGCGCCCTTCGGGAACTCGAAGTCCTTGGCGAGATGCGCGAGGTCGACGTAGATCTCCGTGCAGGGACCGCACGGGCCGGTGTCTGCCATCTGCCAGAAGTTGTCGCGCTCGCCGAGTCCGTAGATGCGATCGTCGGGAAGTCCGGTGACCTGTTTCCAGAGTTCGCGCGCTTCGTCATCGTTCTTGTAGACGGTGACGCGCAGATGCTCGCGCGGCATGCCCAGCTCGACGGTCACGAACTCCCAGGCGAAGCGGATCGCATCGCGCTTGAAGTAGTCGCCGAACGAGAAGTTGCCGAGCATCTCGAAGAAGGTGTGATGCCGGGCGGTATGCCCCACCTGTTCGAGGTCGTTGTGCTTGCCACCGGCACGGACGCACTTCTGGGAGGTCGTCGCGCGTCGATTGCCCTCAGGCGGGGTATCCTGACCGAGGAAGACCTTCTTGAACTGGACCATCCCCGCGTTCGTGAAGAGCAACGTGGGGTCGTCGGCCGGTACCAGGGACGAGGATGGGCGCACCGCATGCTGGTTGCGGGCGAAATAATCAAGGAATCGGCTTCGGATCTCGGCGGCGCGCATATCGTTGTAAGATAGAGGCTTGCGGGGGACTGACACAACGAACCATGGCGCAACAGCTTCGAGATCCATCGCCGCCCCCGCGCGTGGTTCGTGACGATGTTCAGGATCTGTTCGATCAGAGATGAAAAAAAGTGATCTAGGACACTACCCAGCTTGAGGCAGTACAGTACCTTATGAGTCAGTTCGTCCGGTGGGTTTCCCTCAGCCGTGATTCATGCGAAATCGTCAGTTCCTGCTGTTGGATTCCCTCGGCCTGTTCACGGTCCCCTTCGTCGTGCTGGTCATCCGGTTCGAGGGCTTCGCCTGGCCCCCCGGGTTCCTCTCGATCGCGCTGTTGTTCGCCCTCATCTCGCTCCCGCTGCGCCTCTACATCGCATGGATGACAGGGCTCTACAGCTGCCTCTGGCGGTACGCCAGCATCGTTGAACTCGAGCGCATACTCCGCGCCACTTTGATCTCTTCGGTCGCGACCTTCACGCTCGGTGCACTCGTCCTTCCCTGGCTCGGCATCATCCCCGTGCGGATGCCGTACGTCGCGCTCGTGCTGGACGGACTTCTCTCCATGATGATCCTCGCGGCGCCACGCCTGGCCGTCCGCTATCTCTCCGCCCGTCGGTTTCGCGACGCCACCGGCGTCCGCACCATCGTCGTCGGTGCCGGCTCTGCCGGCCAGCTCGTCGCCCGCGAAGCCTCCGCGTCGGGCCGCGCGCAGTACACCGTCGTCGGCTTCGCCGATGACGATCGCCGCAAGCAGGGCCTGCTCCTCAACGGCATCCGCGTCGAGGGGCGCATCGACGACCTGCCAAGGCTCATCCGCGACCTCGCCGCGCGCGAAGTCGTCATCGCGATGCCCTCCGCGCGCAGCACGCTCGTGCGCCGCATCGTGGAGATGTGCGCGCATGAGGGCGTCCGTGTCCGCACCCTCCCCGGCATCGCCGACCTCATGTCGGGCCGCGTGAGCACGAGCCTCCGCCCGGTGGAGATCCAGGACCTCCTGCGCCGCTCGCCCATCACCACCGATCTCTCGGCGGTGAAGCGGCTCGCCGAGGGGCAGGTCGCACTCGTCACCGGTGCCGGCGGTTCGATCGGCTCCGAGCTCTGCCGCCAGATCGCCGAGCTCTCCCCGTCGCTGCTCGTCCTCGTGGATCACTCGGAGAACCAGATCTTCGAGATCGAACGCGAGATGCGACACCGCTGGCCGCTCCTCAAGATCGCGCCCATCGTCGCCGACATCCGCGACGTCAACCGCATGCACGATGTGTTCGGCCGCTTCAAGCCGTTCGCCGTCTTCCACGCCGCGGCGCACAAGCATGTGCCCCTCATGGAAGAGAACGTCATCGAGGCCGTAACCAACAACGTCCTTGGCACGCGCAACGTCGTCGATGCGTCGCTCGAGCATGGCGTCACGCACTTCGTCCTCATCTCCACCGACAAGGCCGTCCGCCCTACGTCCATCATGGGCGCGACGAAGCGCATCGCCGAGATCATCGTGCGCCTCGCCGCCGCGCGCGAGAATAAGCACTACGTGGCCGTGCGCTTCGGCAACGTGCTCGGCTCGCGCGGCTCGGTGGTGCCGAGCTTCATACAGCAGATCGAGCGCGGCGGGCCGGTGACCGTCACGCACCCGGAGATGCGCCGCTTCTTCATGACGATCCCCGAGTCGGTGCAGCTCGTGCTGCAGGCCGGCGCACTCGGCAAGGGCGGCGAGCTCTTCGTGCTCGACATGGGCGAACCCGTGCGCATCGCCGACCTCGCGCGCGACCTCATCCGCCTCTCCGGCCTCGAGGAGGGGGTGGACATCGAGATCGAGTACACCGGCATCCGCCCCGGCGAGAAGCTCTATGAAGAGGTGTTCTTCGGCGACGAGGATGTGCGGCAGACCGAGAATCCGAAGGTCATCCGCGCGGTCTCCGAGGAGCCGAGCGAGGCGCTCGACGGCCCGATCGGCGAGCTGATCCGCCTCGCGTCGATAGTGCCGAACGATGCCGCCCGCCTGCGCGCCGCGATCATCGACCTCGTGCCCGATTTCATCCGCGAGGACGTGCCG
The DNA here is from genome assembly GCA_031416495.1 of Gemmatimonadota bacterium. Lineage (GTDB taxonomy): Bacteria > Gemmatimonadota > Gemmatimonadetes > Gemmatimonadales > Gemmatimonadaceae > Pseudogemmatithrix. The sequence continues at coordinate 333 of JANOTV010000051.1, read as the reverse complement.
AGCAAGGGCGTGTTGCCGATCGAAGGTCGCCGACCGAGCAGCGAGACGCGCATCGTCTCGTAGGAAGCAGTGCGTCCGGGGCGTCAATCGCATCGGCGATCCGGGTGTTCACGCGCCTACGCTCCGCAATGCGCGCACGATGACCTCGGCGGTTGGCCCGCCGCCCACGGCGCAGCCCATGCCCGCACCCTCGACCCCTCCGCTTACGTCGACGCCATCCACCAGAACTGTCGGCGAGGCGAAACGCCGGTACGTGCTCGGCGTGTGCACGCGCTCGGTGTCCCACTCGGTCCACGCCGGCGGGAGCTGCAGGAGCGCGAGCGCCTCGCGCAG
>JANOTV010000050.1:0-11138 GCA_031416495.1 Gemmatimonadota bacterium | reverse complement strand
TTCGCCTGTGCCTGCGCGAGATCGATCTGGCTCTTGGCGCGCAGTCCGTCGAAAAGCGGCCAGCTCATCTGGATGCCGAAGTTGCGGTCGGGGAACCAGCCGTTGTTCTGGCAGAGTCGCGTGGCCGGTGAACCCACGGGGCAGAGCGCGTTGGAGGTCGCGCCGAGGCGATCAGGAAAACCGTTCGATGTCGGCAGCGCGAGGTAACCGTAGGTGAACGACGCATTGATGGTGGGCAGCAAGTCGGCGCGCGCGACACGGATACCGGCGTTGCGCGCACGCGCGGTGAACTCCGCCGCGCGCACCGCGGGACGTACGCCATCGGCGGAGGCATCAGCCGCAGCGCTCGCGGCCATGCGCTGCACCACGTCCGTGTCGAGCACCGTGACCAGTGCGACCGGACGACCGACCGGAATGTCGAGCAGTCGCTTGAGATCGAGTTCGGCAAGCACGCGGTCGCTCTCGGCTTGGAGCACGAGCGGTTCGAGGTTGGAGCGCTCGACGCGCGCGCGCAGGACGTCGTAGCGCGAGCTGCGGCCTGCGGCCTCGAGACGCTCCACCTGCGCCATGCGTTCGTCGGCGAGCACGAGGTTGCGACGCTGGATGTCGGCGATGCGCTGCGTGAACAGCGCCATCAGGTAGGCGCGCTGTGCATCGACCGCGAGCTGCGAACGCGTTTCTTCGCGCGAGGAGAGGGCGGCCTCCTCGAATCGCGACGCGGCCTGCGATGCCGCGACGATGCGGCCGCCCTGGAAGAGCGACTGCTGCAGCTGGAGATTGGTGTTGTACGTGAAGTTCTGCCCGAACACCGAGCCCACGATCTGCGCGCGTGCGTTCTTGAGGACCTGCGTGTACGTGGAGTTGAGGCGCAGCTGGGGAAGGCCCGCGGCGCGGGCTGCGAACACCTGGGCGTCGGCCACTTCGACGAGGGCGTTCGAGGTGCGCACCTCGTCCGACGTGCGCAGCATGCGGTTCACCGCCTCATCGACCGTGAGGCGCAAGGTGTCGGTCGTTTGCGCAGTGATGCCGACCGGCACGAGCGCCGAGAGGACCAGCAGTCCGCAGAGGGAACGAGAGAGGATATTCATCGACAGTAAACGCACAAGACCGCCCCGCCGTTCAGGATCGGAGCGGCCGACCGGGCGAGTCGTTCGGGATGTGACGAGCGACGGCCGGACCTACTCCTTCTCGGCGTCCAGGAAGTAGAGCGTCTTGCGTCGTGTCACGACCGACTTGAGCATGGCGAAGACCTCTGGGTCGAGCAGCGATCCCGAGCGCTCGGCGAGGAAGTCGATCGCCTCGGGAGGGGTGAGCGGGTCGCGCCATGCACGATGCGAGGTGAGCGCATCGAACACATCGGCGGCGGCAAGGATGCGGCCGCCGATCGGGATGTTGTCGCCCTTGAGTCCGCGCGGGTATCCGCTGCCGTCCCAGTGCTCGTGATGGCCCTCGATCGCGCTCAGCGTGTGCGCGATCGGCTTGATGGAGGAGAGGATCTCCAGGCCGATGCGCACGTGACCCTTCACATGATCGAACTCCTCGTCGGTGAGCGGGCCGGGCTTGTTCAACACCGATTCGCGGATGCCGATCTTGCCGACGTCCATGAGACGGCCCGCGAGGCGCAGCGTGTCGACGACGTCGTCGCTCATGCCCAGCGCCGTGCCGATGGACGCCGCGAGATCCGCCACGCGATCGGAGTGGCCGCGGAGGAAGGGATCCTTCGCCTCGGCGGCGTGCACGAGTGCGCGGACGGTGTCCACGACCATGCTGTGCAGAGCCTGGCGCTCGCGTCCGAGCTCTTCCGTCTGCGTGGCGACTTCCTCTCGGATGAGCCGCTCGACCTTCCGCTGTTCGATGGAGAGGTCGCGCTTGTGGAGCACGCGCTCGACGGCGGTCGCAAGGTCGCCGAGCTCGATGGGCTTCATGAGGTAGTCCATCGCCCCCTGCGCGAGGGCTTCGGTCGCCGTCGGCGCATCGTTGACCGCGGTGAGCATCATGACCGCGAGATCCGAGTCGACGCCGAGTGCGAGAGGGACGAGATCGAGACCCGACATGCCCGGCATGCGCACGTCGGCGAGCATCACGACGAAGCGTTCGGCGCGCAGCGCGTCGAGCGCGGCCGCACCGGAGTCGCAGGTGGTGACTTCGAAGCCGCGCGAGCGAAGGAACTTGCCAAGTGCGCTGCGGATCATGTCCTCGTCGTCGACGACGAGGATGCGCCGCACTGTCGGTTCAGTGACGGCGCGGATCGCGCGGGTGAGTTGGCCAGCTAGTGGGTCGGACATTCGTGGAATGTACTCCGGACAGGGCAGAGAAGTCATCTAACGGTGATGCCGCCACATACGGTCGGACAGATGCGCCAGCCCCGCAAGTATCGGCCACTGCACCGATTCAATACACCGTGCATGCAGCCGGATCAGCAGCCGGATCAGCAGCCGGATCAGCGGCCGATCGGCGGCCGATCGGGCAGACCTTTCGGGCTGTTTTTACTCCTCGACGAACTCGGCGACGACGGCCCGCGGAATGATGCCGGCAGCTGCGCCGCGCTCGAGGAACAAGCGGATGGCTTCCCGACCGCGTGCACCATAGTCGAGAGTCCAATCGTTCACGTACATACCGACGAAAGTGTCAGCCTTGGAGCGGTCGAGGCCGCGGGCGTACTGCATGGCGTGATCGAGCGCGGCCTCGCGGTTGTTTAATGCATAGGCGATGCTGGCGTGAAGATGTCGTGAAATCTTCTTCATCAGCGCCGGTCCGAAGTCCTTTCGGATGACGTTTCCACCCAGCGGCAGGGGTAGGCCGGTCTCCTCGAACCACCACTCGCCGAGATCGACAACCAGATGAAGGCCCATTTCCGGGAAGGTCAGCTGACCTTCATGGATGAGGAGTCCCATGTCCACCTTCTTGTCGACCACGGCCTGCTCGATCTCGTCGAACGGGATGACCACCGCTTCGAAGTCCGGCTCATACAGACGCATGGCGAGGTAGGCGCTCGTCTTGAGTCCCGGGATCGCGATGCGCTTGCCTTTGACCGCCACCTTCGACGCCGGCTGGCGCGCCACGAGGCGCGGACCGTAATTGTCGCCCATCGACGCGCCGCTCGGGAGCAGCGCGTAGCGGTCGGCGATGTCGGCGTAGGCGTGGATGGAGACCGCGGTCACCTCGAGCTCGCCGCGCATGGCGCGCTGGTTCAGCGACTCGATGTCCTGCAGCTCGTGCACGTAGGTGAGGCCCTCGGTATCCACTTTGTTGGTGGCGAGCGCATAGAACATGAAGGCGTCGTCACTGTCGGGCGAATGCGCGACGCGGATGGTGCGGCTTTCCTTCTCAGTGGTGGTCATGGTGTGCGGTCGGTGGTTCCAGCAGCGGGAGGCACGGCAGACTGGTTCTTGCTCGGGTCATCGATGTCGCGTAGGGCGTCGTCGATGTCCGGTTGATGATCGATGTATTCGGGGAGTCGCTTGGCGCGCTCCGCCTCGATGGCTACGACGAAGCGCCGCGCGTAGCCGCGCCTGGCGTTGCTGTCGAACTGCAAGCCGGCGGCGCGCATGCCGAGGATGAGGCCGAGCAGGTGCGTGGGCTCCGAGGCGAGGATCGTGTCCGCCTGCGCACGCGCCATCGCGCCGTCCGCGCTCACGACGCCGATAAGGCCGAGGTCGTAGCGACGGTGAGCATTGAGCGGCGCCAGCGATTCGAAGGCCTGGATCGCCATCGGCGCGAAAAACTGCACGGAGTCTCTCTTGCCCTCGGTCACATAGGTCATGACGCGATTGAATAGCCGGTCGGCGCGCTCGTTGGGGGACATCTGCGAGATATCCGGGGCTCGCTCGCCAATGGGTGTCGCGCCCGCCGGAACGGCGGTGGCCGCAACAGGCGTGGCGCGCCGCCAGTTCTGGCCTACGATGAAGCCAAGCGGGGAGAGCAGGGCGATGGCCGCGACGGCCCAGGGCAGGATCTGCGCGCCCGAGGCCGACGTTGCACGCACGGGCGGACCATGGACCGGCGCACCATGGACCGGCGCGCCGCAGCGCTGGCAGAAATGCGCGGAATCGGTGAACGGCGCACCGCACTGGGAGCAGTTCTTCGGCATTGAACAAAGTTAATCGGCGTGGCGTGGGGGGAGGGAATGGCGCGTCCCGGCGCGCAGAGTCGATATTCCGCTCATGCCAGTCACGAAGCAGAATCCCGGCGACCTCAGCGGCGCCACCGCCAAGGACATCCTCCAGCTCGCGCGCGCGGAGCAGGTGCGGTTCCTCCGCCTGCAGTTCACGGACATCCTCGGGATCAACAAGAACGTCGAAGTGCCGTCGTCGCAGTTCGAGAAGGCGCTGGCCGGCGACATCCTGTTTGACGGCTCGTCCATTGAAGGCTTCGTGCGCGTGGAGGAATCGGACATGCTGCTGCGTCCGGATCACTCGACGTTCCGGATCTTCCCGTGGGGGGATCCGAACACGCGCGTGGCCCGCGTCATCTGCGATGTGGTGAAGCCAGACGGTACGCCGTTCGACGGCGACCCGCGCCAGGTGCTCAAGAAGCAGATCGCGCGCGCCGAGAAGCTAGGCTACGTGATGAATGCCGGGATGGAGGCGGAGTTCTTCCTGTTCCGTCCCGCGCCGGATGGCCGCGTGGCCACGCTGACGCACGACGTCGGCAGTTATTTCGACCTCGCGCCGATGGACCGCGGCGAGGACGCGCGTCGCGCGATCGTCGCGATGCTCGAGCAGTTGGGCTTCGAGGTCGAGGCGGCGCACCATGAAGTGGCGCACGGGCAGCATGAGATCGACTTCCGCTACGCCGACGCGCTGACGACGGCCGACAACATCGCGACATTCCGGTTCGTCGTGAAGCAGGTGGCGCAGCAGTTCGGGCTCATCGCCTCGTTCATGCCCAAGCCGGTGTTCGGCCAGAACGGCAGCGGGATGCACACGCACCAGTCGCTCTTCAGCGCAGGCCAGAACGTCTTCTTCGATGCGAAGGCGGAGTACCAGCTCTCGCCGACGGCGCGGCATTACATCGGCGGGCTGCTCAAGCATGCGCGCGGCATGTGCGCGATCACCAATCCGCTCGTGAACTCGTACAAGCGTCTGGTGGAGGGGTATGAAGCGCCGGTCAACGTGGCGTGGTCGATGAAGAACCGTTCACCGCTGATCCGCGTGCCGGAGCGTCGCGGCCCCGGCACGCGCGTGGAGCTGCGCTCGCCGGACCCGGCGGCGAATCCATACCTCGCCCTCACCGTGATGCTCGCGGCCGGACTCGACGGCATCGCGACCGAGGCGACATCGCGCGAGCCGGTGAACGAGAACATCTGGGAGATGTCGCACCGCGAGCGCCGTCGCCTGCGCATCGACGACCTGCCGCGCGACCTGAACGAAGCGTGCGATGAGCTCGAGAAGGACACGGAGATCACGGCGGCACTCGGACCGCATGTCACCGAACACTTCCTCGCGGCGAAGCGGCAGGAGTGGCGCGAGTACATCTCGCAGGTCTCGGCGTGGGAGCTGGACCAGTATCTGGCGCGGTATTGAGATGCGAACGGGAGATGCGAACGGGAGACGCGAACGGGAGATGCGAACGGGAGATACGATGAGGATGCTGTCGTGCGCCGTCGCAGCGCTCGTGATCGGATGTGGTGGGGCTGCGCGTTCCGCGAGCTCCGGCAGCGACGCATCGATCGCCAGTGAGCAGGAAACGCTGAACGAGCGCGACACGCAGCTCGAGGCGACGACCTTCGCCCCGGATCTCAACGTGGTGCTCCTCGCGATGACGCGCATGCCCACGGGCATCTACTACCGCGACATCGAAGCGGGCACGGGTGTGCCCGCGATGCCAGGCCGCGAAGTGCTGATGACGTATGTCGCGTATCTCGCCGACGGCACAGAGGTCGATCGCACCGCAGCCGGCGCGCGTCCGCTCGCGTTCGAAGTCGGCAAGGGCACGGTGATCCGCGGCTGGGACCTCGGCGTGCGCGGCATGCGCACCAGGGGCACGCGGCAACTGGTGGTGCCGGCGCGCTACGCGTACGGCAGCCGTGCGGTGGGCAAGGTGCCCGCGAACGCGGTGATGGTGTTCATCGTGCGTCTCGACGGGGTTCGGTAACGAACCGATGATCTCGGCGTGGTGGACGGACCTCGACGCGCCCGTCGAGCCGCATGAGCAGCTGCTCACACGACTGACCGCTGAGGAACGCGCGCGCGCAGAGCGACTCCATTTCGCCGCGGACCGCAGCCGATGGATCGTCTCGCGCGCATGGCTGCGCCGAATACTCGGCGAGGTGCTCGCGACGGACGGCGCGGCGCTCGAGTTCGCCAGGGGCCAGTGGGGAAAGCCGCAGCTCGCGGGCGCCCATGCCGGAGCGCTCGAGTTCAACCTCAGCCACTCGTCGAGTCGCGCGCTGCTCGCGGTGACGACGCGCGGCGCGGTGGGTGCGGACATCGAAGCGATTCGGCCGATGGAGGACATGCGGTCGATCGCGGAGCGGCATTTCGCGGCGGAGGAACAGCGGGCGCTGTTCGCGCTGCCGGAGGTGGAACAGCTCGCGGCGTTCTATCGGCTGTGGACGCGGAAGGAGGCGTACATCAAGGCCACGGGCACGGGGCTCGGTCACGCGCTCGACCGGTTCGCGGTCGACGAGCGGCGGGATGCTGCGCGTTTCGTGCACATCGATGGCGATGAGACGATCGCGCGCGGATGGACGCTCTGGCACATGGAGTTGCCGGCGCCGAAGAGTGGCGGGGACTGCAAGGGATTTGCCGGTGCGATCGCATGCGCGGCGCCCGGGGTCGAGGTGCGGCTCATGAGGTCCCGCTAGATGCGCGCGTGATCGTACCGCGTGCGGCGTAAACACGTATGCTATTACCATGAAATCTTCCCATCGTCTTCGCGCAATCGTCGCAGCCACCGTGGCCGCGGCGGTGACAGCATCCGCCTGCGGATCAGAACCCGCCGACCCCACGGCGCTCGACCCAATCGCACGCTCCTACGTTGTGCTCGGTCTCTCGCTCGGCGCGCACGATCTCCACTATGTCGACGCCTACTACGGACCCGACTCGCTCAGGCAGGCCGCGCTCCAGGACCCGCTGAGCGTGGTGACGATTCGCAATCGCGCGGAGGCGCTGCTCACGCTGCTCGAGACCAACGCCGCCTCCGGCGACTATGCCGACACGCTCGTGCAGATGCGCCACGAGTACCTGCGCGGCCAGCTGCGCGCGATGATCGCGCGGGCACGGATGCTCATGGGGGACAGTCTCTCGTTCGATGAAGAAGCGGTGCAGCTGTTCGGCGCGCGGCCGCCGAAATTCTCCGACGCGCACTTCGACTCACTGCTCACGAACCTCGACTCGCTGTTGCCCGGCGAAGGAACGCTCGCCGTGCGTTCCCAGCGCTTCCGCGACCAGCTGGCGATCCCGGCTGCGCGCGTCGACACGGTGTTCAGGCGTGCGATCGCCGCCTGCCGCGAGCGCACGATGGAGCACATCACGCTGCCGGAGGGCGAACGCTTCGACCTCGAATACGTGAAGGGCACTCCGTGGAACGCCTACAACTGGTACAAGGGCGGATTCGTCAGCCTCATCCAGGTCAACACCGACTTGCCGATCCTCATCGACCGCGCGATCGACCTCGCGTGCCATGAGGGATATCCGGGACATCACGTCTACAACGCGCTCATCGAAGAGACACTCGTGCGCGGACGCGGATGGACGGAGTTCGCGTTCTATCCGCTCTTCAGCCCGCAGTCGCTGATCGCCGAAGGCAGCGCGAACCTCGGCATCGACATGGCGTTCCCCGAGCCGATGCGCACGCAGTTCGAGCGCGATTCGCTCTATCCGCTCGCGGGGTTGGACACCTCGCTCGCAGAACGCAACGCCGCCGTGCGTCGCATCAACGAACAGCTCAACTACGCGCGCAACGAAGTCGCGCGCCGGTATCTCAACGGCGAGATCGACCGCGCGGCGGCCGAACTCGCGATGGCGCGTTATTGGCTCTCGAGCGCCGAGGCCGCCGCGAAGACCGTGCGCTTCATCGACACCTATCGCAGCTACGTCATCAACTACAACCGTGGTCGCGACATCGTGGCTGAGTGGGTACAGCAACATGGCGGTGAGACAACAGACGGCCGATGGGCCGCCTACGAAGCGCTGCTGCGAGCGCCCGGAATGAAGCAGCACTGAGCCAGCACGGATCTCCTCAACACACTCAACGGATCCGTGCGCGGCGGACTTCAGCGCGGCGAAGCCGTCATCTCGTAGCGCGATCCGGAACCAGTTCAGTCCTGAACGACCGTCAGCGTGTTGGGCTGTGTGATCGTCATGGGACGTTCCGTCACATTGCCGCGGATGTCCCATGAGATCTTCAGGTCGCGATTCACCGGCAGGTCGCAGAGCGCCCACTCGCCATCGGCGTTGGTCACCGTCTCGCGCACCTGCTCGCGCTCGGCCATCTCCGTGCGATCGACCACCACGAGCACCTTCCAGGTGGCGCGCACGGCGAGGCGATCCACGCCGAGGCTGTCGTTGGCGGTGAGTTTGCCGCGCGCCGCGGCGGTCGATGCGGCCACCAGGCGCTCACTGCAGAGTGTGCCGAACGGCGACGTCGCCGTCGACCGCGTCAGCTGATCGTGCTGGTAGAGCGGCCGGCCATCCTCGCGAAGCAATGCAGTGACGCGTCCACCGATGGTGCGGTGCCCGATGATGTCCACGAGCGTCATCTGCGATTGCACGAAGGTCGTGGTGCCCGACGACTGGCGATAGCCAAGCAACGGGAACCGCTGATACCAGTACTGCGCGAGCCAATTCCCGTTCGACGCACGCGCGAACTCGATCACGCCGCCCGCGCCCGACTTCTTCTCTTCCGCCGGCAGTCCGACGTACTGGTACGAGATCGATCGCAGTCCACCCGTCACGCGATCGAGCCGGTATTCGCCGCTCACATCGACCAGCCCCTTCCGTTCACGCGAAGGTTCGAAGCTCATGACGAATTCGCCCGTCGTCACCTGGCGCAGCGTGAAGCAGTGCGTCTCGATGAACCAGGGTGAGTTCAGCACCGTGAGCTCCGGCCCGATGAACACGCGCTCGGCGCCGAGCATTGCGAAGAAGCCGCGTCGCTCGAGGTCGGCCGTCTCGATCTCCTGGAAGAGCACCGGCGCCGAGCCAGCCGAGCGCCGGATCAGCGAGTAGAGCGTGTCCTCGCCGTTCTTGGCGGTGCGGTGCTGGAAGGTCGCGTAGCGCGTGTTCACGTCCGCACGTCCGATGCGGTACTGCGACGCGAGCATCACCTTGCGCGCTTCCTCCAGCAGGCCGTTCACCACGGCGCGGCCTTCATCGCGCCCGCCGCCGCAGGTCGTGGCGCCGCGGGGAGCGGAGCGCGGCCAGGTGAGCGCATCGCCACCGAGCACGAGCGCGACGGTCTCCGTCTCGCCATCGCGCAGATGACGCTTGAGGAACTCCACCGGCGTGAATCCCACGCGCAGCGCCTTCAGGTTGCTCACACGGGTACTGTCCACGTAGAGCATGAAGGTGCCGTCGTCACGCACGACCGTGTGTGCGGTCTCGCGCCCCGTGGTATCCTCGGCGACGATCACCGTGCCGGCGGCGGGCGCGGCTCCGCCCGGCAGCATGACCGTGCCCATGACCCGCTGGGCGGTGACCTCTGCCGGAACGAGGGCGCACACCAGGGCCAGAAGTATCAAGCGTCGCATTCTCACAACCTCATGTCTACGCCAAAGAAGGGCAAGCCGTTCGCCCGGTCCATCGTCGAGGGACCGATCATCAAGGCCGTCTGGACGCTCGGATGGCCGACGATGCTGTAGAACATCATCGGCGGCTCTTCCCGTTTCGGCATCCCTGCGGGCCTGCAGGGCGTGGCGATGAACGTCGCCGCCTCGGAATTGGCGCGGCGTGTGCAAAAGGTGCTGGACGCAACTTCGCCCGCGCACTGAGCGGCTTGCGTAGCTTGCATGTTCGCCAGAAGTGAACGCATCTCCTCCCTGCAGTCTCTCCGGACAATTCCCTGACGGCCCCTTTTTTCCGATGGCGCAAGTCAACGCGCCGAACGTCGATCCCGCCGGAAGAACTGGTGACGGGTCCCTTGCGTGGCGAGTTGCTCGGCGCCGGGCACCTGGCGGGGCGCGCCCGCGCGGTGGCGCGTGGGCAGCGGCTCGCGGAAGTGCCGGCGCGCACCCGTCAGACACGGTTGCTCTCGCGCCTGGATGATACGCGCGACGTCATCACGGATGCGAACGCACGGTTGAGCGCGGCGGTGGCGGCCGGCACGGACATCGGTCCCGCGGGCGATTGGCTGCTCGACAACTACCACGTGGTGCAGGAGCATGTGCGCGAGGTGCGCGAGAGTCTCCCGCGCGACTATTACCACGAACTCCCTGAACTCGGGGCGGGCCCGCTGCGCGGATATCCGCGCGTGTACGAGATAGCGACCACGCTGATCTCGCACACCGAAGGTCGCATCTCGCTGGATAACGTCGACCTCTTCGTGTCGGCGTACCAGGAGCGCACGACGCTCTCGATCGGCGAGCTCTGGGCGATCCCGGCGATGCTGCGGCTCGGGCTCATCGAGAGCGTGCGGCGGATGGCGCTGCGCACGGTGCACCGCCTGGACGAAGTGGAAGCGGCGGACATATGGGCGGCGCGCATCCAGGCGCAGTACGAGAAGGACCCCGACGCGCTCAAGGATGTGCTCTCGGCGTTCGTGAGCGAGCGGCAGACGCTCACGCCGGCCTTCATCACGCGGTTCCTGCACCAGCTCCGTTTGTCGGCGGGCGCGTTTCCGGCGCTGCTCTGGCTCGAGTGGTGGATCGCCGATGAGGGGCTGACGCCGGATGACGCGGCGCAGCGCGCGACCGAACGGCTCGCGCTGACCACGTTGATGATGGCGAACAGCATCACGAGCCTGCGGGCGATCGGGCTGCGTGACTGGAAGATCTTCGTCGAGCGCCAGAGCGCGATGGATCGCGTGCTCCGCGAGGACCCGGCGGGCTTCTACCGCCGCATGAGTTTCGCGACGCGCGACCAGTACCGGCACGTGGTCGAGCGCATGGCCAAGGGCACGGGCCTCACGGAAGTTGAAGTGGCGCAGCACGCGCTCGATCGTGCGCGCCGCGTGGCGCTCTCGCTCCTCGAGGCCGC
>JANOTV010000049.1:0-8094 GCA_031416495.1 Gemmatimonadota bacterium | reverse complement strand
ATGGCGTCAGTGGTGGAGGATGCCTGTGGCCCGGGCGTGCTCACCGCGCTGCGCCCGACGATGGGCGGCGAGGATTTCTCGGCGTTCCTGCAGAAGGCGCCGGGGACGTTCTACTTCATCGGCGCGGGGAATGTGGAGAAGGGGATCGTGTATCCCCATCATCATCCGCGGTTCGACATCGACGAGCGCGCGCTCGAGACGGGCGTGAGGATCTTCGTCGAGGCGGCGCGCAGGTTCAACGCGTAGGGCGAGCGGCGGTCTACCTCGCGCGCACCGATGACGATGACCTGCGGATCCTCGAGCGGTATCGTCTGCCTTAACCGGTCGGCCCGGCGGTGATCGCTATCTGCGTCGCGCCGGCGTGATCACTCGACGCGGCGCGAGCCACCTGGCCGCGAGCACGCCGCCGAGGAATCCGCCGAGGTGCGCCTGCCAGCTGATGCCCGGCTGTCCGGGCAGTACGCCGAAGACGAGTCCGCCCCAGAGTGCGGTGACGAGGATGCTGAGAGCGATCGCGCCGAAGCTCCGCGCGAACCATCCGGCGAGCATGAGGAAGCCGAAGTAGCCGAAGACGACACCGCTCGCGCCGATGTGCACGCTGCCGTTCGCGCCGAGGAGCCATGCGCCGAGTCCGGCGCCGAGCATCGAGAGGAGCGTGACGGGGATGAAGTGTCGGGCATCGCGCAGGAGCACGAGCGCGCCGAGCATGAGGAACGGCACCGTGTTCGAGACGAGGTGCGCGGTGTTCGCGTGGAGGAAGGGCGAGAAGAGGATGCCCCAGAGTCCGTCGATGGTGCGCGGTCGCACACCGAAGGCGTGGAGATCGCCGCCGGCGACGATGTTCGCGGTGAACGATGCCCAGAGCGTGATGACGGCGCTGCCGAGCACGACGGCTTGCGTCTTGAGGCTGCCGACGAGCGTGGTTGGGCGGGCGATGCGTGGTGCGAGTCGGATGGGCGGTGTAGACTGAAGGATGACTGCTTCGTTGATGGATCCCGTGAATCTAGTGGCGCGTTTTGCCGAGATCGTCGAGCCTTGGTCGCCGGTGGTGATCGGCGAGTTGAATGGGCAGCAGGTGAAGATCGCGAAGTTCAGGGGTGCGTTTGTTTGGCATCGGCATGCGGGGGAGGATGAGATGTTCCTCGTACACCGCGGGAGTTTTCGGATGGAGTATCGGGGGCGGTCGGTGGTGGTGGATGCGGGGGAGTTTGTGATTGTGCCGCGTGGGGTGGAGCATCGGCCGGTGGCGGATGCGGAGGCGGAGGTGGTGTTGTTTGAGCCGGCGGGGACGGTGCGGACTGGGGATTAGGGGTGGAGTTGCGGGATGTGAATGCGGTGTCGTGTGCAGGTCGGGAAAATGGGCGGCATGGTGCCGAGGCGACGCAGGGGGCAGGCGCCTAATCCACGTTGGCTTGATTGCGCGGGGAACGGCCTCGCACAAGATTTCGAGGGCCATCCACGGAGCCTGACATGCGCACCTTTACCGCCGTCATCGAACGCGATCAAGAGACCGGCCTGTTCGTCGGGTACGTCCCCGGGTGGCCCGGCGCGCACTCGCAGGGCGAAACCCTCGACGAGCTCCACGCGAATCTCCGCGAAGTCGTCGACATGCTCCTCGAAGACGGCAAGCCGGCGCTCGACGCCGAGTTCGTCGGGACCCAGACGCTCGAAGTCGCGTAGCCGCCGTGGGGCGTATTCCGCCGCTGCGGCCCCGCGAGGTGATCGCGATTCTGGTATCGCTGGGCTTCGTTGAGGTCCGTCAGCGCGGCTCCCACAAATGTTGGATTCACTCCCGCCAGGCGTCGCAGTTATGGCAACGACGAACGTCTCCGATCCAGGCTACTACCACAAGGTCGTCGACTGTCAGTGGGCCTGCCCGGCACACACGAACGTGCCGGGGTACCTGCGGCTCATCGCCCAGGGCCGGTACGACGACTCCTACCTGCTCAATCGCGAGTCGAACGTCTTTCCGGGGATCCTCGGCCGCACCTGCGACCGCCCCTGCGAACCGGCCTGCCGCCGCGGTCGCGTGGAAGAGAAGCCGGTCGCGATCTGTCGGCTCAAGCGCGTCGCGGCGGACCTGCGCGGCGACATCCGCGACCGGCTACCGAAAGCTCCCTCACAAAAGAACGGGAAGCGCATCGCCTGCGTCGGCGCCGGGCCTGCCTCGCTCACCGTCGCGAACGACCTCCTCCCGCTCGGCTACGACGTCACCATCTACGACCGGAATCCGCAGCCGGGTGGCCTGATGCGGGTGAACATCCCCGCCTTCCGCCTGCCCGCTGACGTGCTGGATGATGAGTGCGGATACATCATCGACATGGGTGCGACGGTCCACTACAACACGCCGGTCACGAGCATGAAGGCGCTCCTCGCTGAAGGCTACGATGCCGTGTTCGTCGGCAGCGGCGCACCGAAGGGGAAGGAGCTCGACATTCCCGGCCGGTGGGATGCGCCAGACCAGGTACACATCGGCATCGAGTGGCTCGCGAACATCCACTTCGCGCACGTGCAGACGATCGAACCGCGTGTGCTCATCATCGGCGTCGGCAACACGGCGATGGACTGCTGTCGCACCGCGAAGCGCGTGGGCGCAACCGACGTGAAGGTCATCGCGCGCCGCGGCCGCAAGCACTTCAAGGCATCACCCTGGGAACTCGAGGACGCTGAGGAGGAACTCGTCGAGATCATCGAGAACCACGCGCCCACGCGGTTCATCATCGAGAACGGCAAGGTGGCCGGCATGGAGTTCGACGTCCTCGAGTGGACGGAGGACGCGGCCGGCAAGCAGCGCAGCAAGGTGCTGCGCACGGAGATCATCCCGTGCGATGCGGTGATCCTCGCGATCGGACAGGACAATGCCTTTCCGTGGATCGAGCGTGACATCGGGCTCAAGTTCGGCGAGTGGGACATGCCGGTCGTGAACAAGCAGACCTTCCAGAGCACGCGCGAAGGAGTTTTCTTCGGTGGCGATGCCGCCTGGGGACCCGAGAATATCATCTGGGCGGTCGCGCACGGGCATCAGGCCGCGATCTCCATCCACGCGCACTGCGAGGGCCGGTCGGTCGCCGAGCGCCCGCCGCACGGCATGACGCTCGTGAGCGCGAAGCTCGGCATGCACAGCTGGAGCTACGACAACGACTACGACATCTCGCGTCGCGCGAAGATGACGCACGAGGAGCTCACGAAGCGATTCAGCGACATGGGCGTGGAAGTCGAGCTCGGCTTCACGCCGGAGCAGACGGCCGTCGAGGTGCAGCGCTGCCTCAACTGCGACATACAGACGCACTTCAGCGCGCCGCTCTGCATCGAGTGCGACGCGTGCGTGGACGTCTGCCCGACGAGTTGTCTGACGATCACGACGAACAGTTCGCCGATCGATGCGCTGCGCGCGCGGCTCTCTGCGCCGGCGCTGAATCCCACGCAGGAGATCTACGTCTCCGACGCGCTGCCGCAGACGAAGCGCGTGATGGTGAAGGACGAGGACGTGTGCCTGCACTGCGGGCTCTGCGCGGAGCGCTGTCCGACGGCAGCGTGGGACATGCGCACTTTCGACCTCAAGCTTCCATACGCCGGGGTGAACGCATGAGCGGCATCAACGACTTCGCCTTCAAGATGGGGACGGTGAACGGCACCGGCTCCGCGAGCGCCAACTCGCTGCTGATGCAGGCCATCTTCCGCATGGGCATCCCGGTCACGGGCAAGAACATCTTCCCGTCGAACATCCAGGGACTCCCGACCTGGTACGAGATCCGCGTGAGCAAGGACGGCTACACGGCGCGTCCGTCTGCGGTCGACCTCGTGGTCGCGCTGAATCCGTCCACGTACGCGAAGGATGTCGCGACGGTGCGGCCCGGCGGATACCTCGTGTACGACTCCTCGTGGCCGCTCGATCCCGATCTCGTGCGCGAGGAGATCACCATACTCGGCGTGCCCTTCGGCAGCATGTGCGTCGAAGCGTTCGAGAAGGATCGCGACCGCACGCTGCTGCGCAACATCGCATATGTCGGCGCACTCGCGGCGCTGCTCGACATCGACATGGACGTGATACAGGCGATGCTCAACGAGAAGTTCTCGAAGAAGCAGCGACTGCTCGAGGCGAACCACACGGCCATCCACCTCGGCTACGACTACGCGAAGGCGAACTTCAGCTGCCCGCTGCCGTTCCACCTGCAGCAGATGGACGCGACGAGCCAGCATGTGCTCATGGACGGCAACACCGCCTGCGGACTCGGCGCCGTCTACGCCGGCGCGACGGTCGGTGCGTGGTATCCCATCACGCCCGCGACGGCGCTGATGGAGGCGTTCACGGCGTTCTGTCACCAGTTTCGCGTGGACAAGGTGACCGGCGAGCACCACTTCGCCGTGCTGCAGGCGGAGGATGAACTCGCTGCGGCAGGCATAGTGATCGGCGCAGGGTGGGCGGGTGCGCGCGCATTCACGAACACGTCAGGCCCCGGCATCTCGTTGATGCAGGAGTTCATCGGGCTCGCGTACTACACCGACATTCCCGCCGTCTTCATGGACGTGCAGCGCTGCGGGCCCGCGACCGGGATGCCGACGCGCACGCAGCAGGCGGACCTCCTCTCGCTCGCGTACGCATCGCATGGCGACACCAAGCATCTCGTGCTCTTCCCCGCGAATCCCAGGGAATGCTTCGAGATGAGCGTGCAGGCGTTCGACCTGGCGGAGCGGTTCCAGACGCCGGTGTTCCTCGCGTCGGACCTGGACATCGGGATGAACGACTGGATGATCCCGAAGCTCGAGTGGGACGACAGCTATCGCCCTGACCGCGGCAAGGTGTTGGACGCCGAGGCGCTGAAGGCGCTGCCCAGGTTCTCGCGATACATGGATGTGGATGGCGACGGCATCGCGGCGCGCACGCTGCCGGGAGTCGGCGGCAAGGGCGCGTACTTCGTGCGCGGATCGGGGCACGACAAGCACGCCGTGTACACTGAGGATTCGGACGCCTATCAGGAGGTCGTGGACCGCCTCAAGCGGAAGTTCGAGCATGCCGCCGGCGCGATGCCGCGTCCGGCGTTCACACTGCGGGATGGCGCCGAGATCGGGCTCGTGACGATCGGCGGCTGCGACGCGGCGGTACGCGAGGCGGCGGACATGCTGAGTGCGCAGGGCACGCCGGTGGACGTGATGCGCGTGCGTGGCTTCCCATTCAATGACGAGGTGCGCGAGTTCCTCGGGAAGCACGAGCCTGTGTTCGTGATCGAGCAGAACCGCGATGCGCAGCTGCGATCGCTCTTCGCGATCGAGCTCGGCGTGCCGCGCGACGAGATGAATCCGATCCTCGATTACGGCGGCATGCCGCTCACCGCGAAGGTCGTCGTCGATGCCGTCACCACTCACATGCTCGTGACCGGAGTGACCGCATGACATCGATCGCGAAACCCCCGGTCCAGCATCCGAGCGCGCGCACGAATGGACTCGGACTAACGCTCCGCGACTATGAGGGAGCGATGTCCACCCTCTGCGCGGGTTGCGGTCATGATTCCGTGACGGCGGCGCTGGTGCAGGCGGCGTGGGAGCTGGAGTTGCCGCCGCACATGGCGGCGAAGATGAGCGGCATCGGCTGCTCGTCCAAGACGACTGGGTACTTCATGAAGCAGTCGCACGGGTTCAACTCCGTGCATGGACGCATGCCCTCGGTGACATCGGGTGCCGCGGCGGCGAACCGCTCGCTCATCTGCATCGGCATTTCGGGCGACGGCGACTCGCTGTCGATCGGGCTCGGGCAGCTGAGTCATGCGATCCGGCGCAACGTGAACATGCTCTACGTGCTCGAGAACAACGGCGTGTACGGATTGACGAAGGGACAGTTCTCCGCGTCGGCGGACATCGGCTCGAAGTCGAAGAAGGGCGAGGTGAATGCGCACCCGCCGATCGATCCAGCACTGCTCGCTCTCACGCTCGGCGCGACGTTCGTGGCGCGCTCGTTCTCCGGCGACAAGAAGCAGCTCGTGCCGATCCTCAAGGCGGGCATCACGCACCGAGGCTTCGCGCTGATCGACGTGATCTCGCCATGCGTGACGTTCAATGATCACGAGGGCAGCACCAAGAGCTACGCCTACACGCGCCAGCATGAGGTGGAGGTGGTGGCGGCGGACTTCGTGCCGCTCCGGCACGAGATCACGGTGACCGAGACCGATGCCGCAGTGAACGTGGTGCAGATGCATGACGGAAGCACCGTGCGCCTCCGGCCGACCGACCCCGCGTACGATCCCACCGACCGCGCCTCGGCGTACGCGCATGTGCGCGCCTGTCAGAAGCGCGGAGAGATCGCGACCGGGCTGCTGTTCGTGGATGATCACGGCCACGAGATGTGCGAGGGGCTCAAGCTGCCGGCGGAGCCGCTGGTCGATCTGCCGTTCGAGAGGCTCTGCCCGGGTGGCGAGGCGCTCGAACAGCTGATGCAGCGGTATCGGTAGCGCCTTCGCACGCGCCAACGGCGATCTCATGTACGGCGTACAACACCATATGCGCATACCCATCGCTGTCACGATCGCGCTGATGTCGCTACCTATCGCGTCGACCCGTACCCGATGGCCATCGCGAGCGCCGGTGCGAGCGTCGACGGAACCGCCGATGAGCGCGACGGGAGCTTCACGTCGCATCTGTCGGTGGTCGACGAGGAAGGCAATGCCGTCTCCGCGACCACCACCGTCGGCGTGCTCTTCGGATCGGGCATCCACACCGGCGGGTTCTTCCTGAATTCGTCAGCCAACAACCTCGACGACCGCACACGCGGCACCGATCGCGGCGCCTCGCATCCAGACGAGCCCGTGGCGTCGAGAGGTGGAAGTGGAACCTGGCTTCACCTCGGCCGTGTATGAGGCGCTCGTGAAGCGCGGCTATCGCACCACGAGCCGCGACGCGATGGGAGCGCGGTGGCGCAATAGCGCATGACGAGACAGCCCATGGCGGGATGATCGCCGTCACGCCTACCGCTTCCACTGGGCCACTACCAGTTTACATTCGTTCAACTCACCCTGGAGGACTGATGCTGTCTCCCCGCCGTCTCGCCGCGTTGCTTGCGCTCGCGACGCTCTTCGCCACCACGGCCACCGCGCAGGCGACCGGTCGCATCACCGGTATCGCGACGGATTCCGCGACGGGTCGTGCGCTGTCCGATGTGCAGATCGCGGTCACTGGCACGCGGCTCGGGACGGTGACCGATGCCGTCGGCCGCTATGTACTCTCCAACGTGCCGGCCGGCACGGTGTCACTCGACGCCCGCAGGATCGGCTTTCAGCCAAGGGTCGTGCGCGGGGTCGTGGTTCCCGCCGGTGGTTCTGTGACGGCGGACGTGAGGCTGCGTGCGGCGATCCTCAATCTCGAGGCGATCGTCTCCACGGGCGTGGTGGACCCGACGTCCGGCACTCGTGTGCCGTTCACCGTGGGTCGCGTGGACGCGGCGAATCTTCCGGTGCCGGCGACCAATGCGCTTGAGTCCATCCAGGGCAAGATCTCGGGCGTGACGGTGGTCCCGTCTGGGCAGCCGGGCAGCGGCACGGACATCATGCTGCGTTCGCCGACGAGCATCACCAAGTCCAATTTTCCGCTCATCGTCGTCGACGGCGTGATCCAGAGCTCTGCGTTCGGCGCCTCGAGCGCTGACCTGCAGTCGCTCGACATCGAGAGCATCGAAGTCGTGAAGGGCGCAGCGGCCGCCTCGCTGTACGGGTCGCGAGCGCAGTCGGGCGTCATCCAGATCCGCACGCGGCGTGGAGCGGGCATCGTGTCCGGCGCCACGCAGTTCACGCTCCGCAGCGAGATCGGCAGCAATTCGCTCGGGGGCAAGATCGACTGGGCCAAGAATCACTATTACCGCACGAACGCGGCCGGCGAGTATGTCGACCTCGCAGGCGTCGTGACCGACCGGGCCGGTCGCGTCGAGCGGCCGGCGTACGAGCGCTTCCAGGACGTGGCGTACCGCGATCCCATCTACGACCAGGTGGATCGGTTCTTCGAACCGGGGCAGTTCTACAAGAATTCCATCAACATCGCGCAGCACCTCGATCGCACGAACTGGTTCCTGTCCATCGTCGACTCGCGTGAGGACGGCGTGGTGCTGGCTGC
>JANOTV010000048.1:0-2672 GCA_031416495.1 Gemmatimonadota bacterium | reverse complement strand
AAACCCGTCTATCCGGGCGATACTATCCGGGTGCGACTGACTGCCAAGCAGAAGACTGCGAAGGACATGCCGGAAGGCGGCGTGCCACAGGGCGTTGTGGAATGGGATGTCGAAGTCCAGAATCAGGACGGCGATCCGGTGGCCGTGTATTCCATTCTCACGCTGGTGAAGCGCTAGGAGCGTGATGATCCGCAGGCTCTCCTCGATCAACTGGAAGTTCCCGCTGCTGATGTCGGGGATGATCCTGGCCATGGCGTTCCTCTTCGTGTGGGCGTCGTACGTCCAGTTCAGCGCGGTGGTCTACCACGAGACGGGTGAGCGGTTGCGGGTCGGTGCACGGCTGGTTGCTCCGCTCGTGGTGGCCTCATTGGGTCAGCGTCGGTCGGAGGCGGCGACGATCGGCAGCACTGCCGCGGTGCGCGAGTTCCTGCGCACGGGCCGGGGCCGCGCGGCCGCCGAGCGCGCGGTCGATCGCACGCTCGAATCATCCAATGATCCGTCGCGGCTTGGGTACGAGCTCATCCCGGCCCGCGGTTCGCAGACGCTGCAACGACGCATGCGCACGGTGGAGCCATGGCCGACGTGGGCGGAGGAGCGGATCCGCGCTGACACGATCGACCGCTTCCGCGCAGCGACGTCCGACGCGCGCGGAGCGTTCGACTACAGCCCCATCTTCAGTGCAGGCGGAGTCCCGGTCTATCAGGTGGTATCGACCATCGTCGCACGTGGCGCTGAGACCTCGTCGGACTCCACACTCGGCTACTACGTCGAGACCCGCGTGCTCATGGGTCGCTGGCAGGTTGCCGTCCGCGAACTCGTGGGGGCAGGCACCTTGATCGTCGGCGTGCCCGGTGCGGGCGTGTGGTCGGACCTCTCCGGCGTCATTGCCGGTCCGCCGCCGATCCCGCGGCCCGACACCGTCATCGTCTTCGAGGAGTCCCCTCGTGGGCCCGGCCTGGGCGTCGCGCAGCGCGTCGAGGGCACGCCGTGGCTCGTCTGGTTCCAGCAGCCGCGCGCGATGGCCGTGCGGCCGGTGAACGCATTCATCTGGCGGCTCATCCGCATCGCCGCAGCGATCGCGCTGCTCGCGGCGCTCATCGTGTGGCTACTCAGCCGCCAGATCACCGACCGGCTTGTCGCGCTCACCGATGCGGTCGATCAGATGGAAGCCGGCCAGGGCGCTGGATCGGCGCAGGACATCGGCTCCGACGACGAGATCAGGCAACTCGAGAATGCCTTCGATCGCATGGCGGCACGCGTGTCGCAGCAGCAGCGGCTCGAGGCGCAGTTGATGCAGTCGCAGAAGATCGAGGCGGTGGGCCGCCTGGCCGGCGGCATCGCGCACGACTTCAACAACGTCCTCACGGTGGTGCGCAACTACACCGAACTCGTGCGCGTCGACATGCCCGATGGCAGCGACTCGCAGCGCGACATGGATGAAGTGCTCAAGGCCACGGAGCGCGCGGCGGGCCTCACGCGGCAGCTGCTCGCCTTCAGCCGACAGCAGGCGATCGCGCCGCAGGAGACGGACATCAACGAGGTCATCAGCGGATCGCAGCGCATGATCACGCGCCTCATCCCGTCGAACGTGCTCTTCGAGACGCACCTCGATGTGGGCCTCGCGCACGTGCACGCGGACCGCGGGCAACTCGAACAGGTGTTTCTCAACCTCACGATCAACGCCGTGGATGCGATGCCCGACGGTGGCACGCTCACGATTCGCACGCTGATGTCGCCCCTCGCGGACCGTGGCGCGCCCGGCTCCTCCGCCTCCGATGAGCGATACGTCTGCGTCATCGTGAGCGACACCGGCACCGGCATGGAGCCGGCGACGATGCACCGGATCTTCGAGCCGTTCTTCACCACGAAGCCGGTGGGCAAGGGCACGGGACTCGGGCTGCCAACGGTGCACGGCATCGTCACGCAGGCCGGTGGCCATCTCTCCGTGGAGAGCGTTCCCGGCCAGGGCACGGTGTTCCACCTGTACTTCCCTGCGTGCGGCGGTTCATCCATGGGCACCGGTCCTGCCGTGCCCGCATCGCTCTACGGTGGCGCCGCCGGCCGTCAGCCCAAGATGGACAGTCCCCTCGCGACCATCCTGGTCGTCGAGGACGATCGGGCGACGCGCGAAGTGACGCGTCGCCTGCTCGAGCACGCCGGCTATCGCATCATGGAGGCGGAGCACGCGGGACTTGCACTCGCGAGACTCGCGCGCGAAGCCGACTCGATCGATCTCGTGCTCACCGATGTCATGATGCCCGGCATGAGCGGCGTGGACCTCGCAACGCGCATCGGCGAGCGCTGGCCCGCGATGCCCGTCGTGCTGATGTCAGGGTATTCCGACTCGGAGATCCGCGCCGAGGGCGCGCTCGGCCGGCAGCGGTCGCTGGTGGAGAAGCCGTTCACCGCTGCGGGACTCGTGTTCGCCGTGCAGCGGGCGCTCACCACCGAGTTAAGGGCGCAGTCGCCGGGCGTCGTATCACGCCCGGCGACCATTGAGACTCAGCGCTGGAGCCGCGCCGCCACCGCCTGCTTGTATGCCGCGTCGAACCTTACCGCGTCGAGCGACGGAGACTGGCCCACGTACACGATGAGGAACGCGGATCGGGCACTTTGCGTGCGGCCGCGGGATTCATATCTTATCGGTGGACGCCTCGCCGGCTCCCCGCTCA
>JANOTV010000047.1:0-3572 GCA_031416495.1 Gemmatimonadota bacterium | reverse complement strand
CGCCGCGTCCGGTAGCGGCGCCGTCGCTCGAAGGCCGGGTAATCGGTCCAGCGCCGGGCTCCGCAGCTCCGTCGGAAGCGGTATCGACGGAAGCACGGCCCCTGCGCGGTTTCGATCCTGCAGGTGACACAGTGTGGTGCTTGGGGTCAGCTGACGGGACACGGGCCCGGAGAGATGATTTCATCACTGAGTTGGAGTCCGCTTGCGTGCGGATGGAACGGCTGACATACTCGTGGACATTCTTGTATGCATTATTGTACACCGATTGCCTGCAACGCAAGCCGACATCACCACCCCGCCATCGGCGTGCGTCGCATTCGGATCTCCAGAAGAGTGGAGTGATGAGTCGCGGGGGCAAGGCCCAGAGGACGGTACACGATCTTATATACCGTCACTGCGCCAAAGTATGATGTGTCTCTGAAACCGACAAGAGTGCGAGCTCGTTTCCTGCCGCCCCGACCGTGGTGCCGACCCGTGGCTCATCAGACTGCCCCTCCTGCACCGGCCCCGCCGGCCGACCGATGATCCGACTCGAGGCGATTACGCTTCGGGAAATCCGGCTTCCACTTCGCGAGCCCTTCCGCATTTCCTCCGGCGTGGTGACAGACCGCCGGATCTTCCTTCTCGAACTCCGGGACGCGGATGGGATCACGGGGTGGAGCGAGTGCGTCGCCTTCGAGACGCCGATGTACAGCCCCGACACGATCGACACCGCCTGGTTCGCGGTCACCGAGTGGGTCGCGCCGCGAGTGCTGGGCCACTCCTTCGCCGGGCCACGGGCCATCTGTTCCGCGCTCGAACAGGATTTCCGCGGGCATCTCATGGCCAAGGCTGCGGTCGAGATGGGTGCGTGGGTCGTCGCCGCAGAGCGGGACGGTGTACCGCTCTCGCGGCTGCTCGGCGGAACACGGGAGCGGATCGAGACCGGCATTTCGCTCGGCATCGAGCCCTCACCCGAGGCGCTCGTGGAGAAGGCCTCGCGGGCCCTCGCTGCGGGGTACCGGAAAATCAAACTCAAGATTCAGCCGGGGGCCGACGTGGAGTATGTGACAGCAGTGCGGGAGGCACTCGGTTCCGCGGCTCCGCTGATGGTCGACGCCAACAACGCCTATACGCTGGCTGATGCGGACCATCTCGCGCAGCTCGACGCGCTGGATCTCATCATGATCGAGCAACCACTGGCGTGGGACGACCTGGTGCAGCACGCCGCCCTGCAGCGGCGGCTAGCGACGCCGGTCTGTCTCGACGAATCCATCACCTCCGCCGATCGTGCGCGCGACATGATCACACTCGGGAGCGGGCGCATCGTCAACATCAAGCCGGGGCGTGTCGGGGGCTTCGGACCGTCGCTCGCGATTCACGACCTGTGCGTCGAGAACGGCATCCCCGTCTGGTGCGGCGGCATGCTGGAGAGCGGCGTCGGACGGGCGGCGAACGTCGCACTTGCTTCGCTGCCAGGTTTCACCAAGCCCGGCGACCTGAGCCCCAGCGCCCGCTACTGGGAGCGCGACATCGTCACGCCGGAATGGACGATGAGCGCCGACGGTCTCGTCGACGTTCCCCTGCAACGGCCCGGACTCGGCGTCAGCGTCGACGTCGACCGGGTCGACAACCTCACCGTTCGCACGACCGTGCTGCGGCCGCGATGATCGGGCGCCGATCACTCACGGCCGCGCTCCCCCTGGAGATTCCCATGTCCGCATTCCGTTGGCTCCCGATGGTCGCGCTCATCGCGTTCCCCACTCTCGCACCCGCACAGCGCACGTCCATCAGGGAGCTCGATGCATACGTGTCGCGCGCGGTCCGCGACTGGAACGTGTCGGGGATCGCGATCGCGGTGGTGAAGGACGACAGCGTGGTGTTCGCGAAGGGCTACGGCGTGCGCGAGCTTGGAAAACCAGATGCCGTCGATATCGGGACGCGTTTTGCGATCGGCTCGACCACCAAGGCGATGACGGCACTCGCGCTCGGGATGCTCGTGGACGACGGCAAGGTCCGATGGGATGCGCCGGTGACGACGTATCTCCCGACACTGCAGCTCGCCGATCCGTACGTCACCCGCGAGCTCACCGTGCGCGACCTCCTCACCCATCGCGCCGGCCTCGGTAACGCCGACATGCTGTGGGCCGGAGGGGACTTCACCATGCCGGAGATCACCCGTCGCATCGCGACGCTTCCCCCCGCCTACTCCTTCCGGGCGGGGTTCATCTACCAGAACATCATGTACTCGCTGGCCGGCGACGTGGTCGCGGCGGCTTCCGGCATGACCTGGGACGACTTCCTGCGCACCCGGATCTTCCTGCCGCTCGGCATGCGGGAGACCGAGACGCGCCTGGCCCACGTCGCCGACGGGACGAACGTTGCGACACCCCACGACGTGATCGACGGCACGATGCGCGTCGTTCGGAACCGGCCGGTGGACCCGGTCGCCCCCGCCGGTTCCGTCTGGTCGAGTGTCCGTGACATAGCGAAATGGATGCGCTTCCTTCTCGACAGCGGACGCGTGGACGGTCGCCGTCTGCTCAGCGCCGCCACCTTCAGGGAGCTTCTCACGCCGCAGGTGGTGGCGCCGTCGACGACGTATCCGACGATGACGATCGTCCGCCCGCACTTCTTCACCTATGGCCTCGGCTGGTTCCTGCACGATTACGCGGGGCAGGCGGTGGCGATGCACACGGGAAGCATCGACGGCATGAGCGCCATCATCGGCCTTCTTCCCGATCGCAACGTAGGCGTGGTCGTGCTGGCGAACTCCGACCACACAGAGATCCGGCACGCCCTGATGTACGAGGTATTCGACCGGTTCAGCGGGAATCCGCCGCGCGATTGGAGCGCCCTTCTGCTCCGGCACTACAGCGAATTGCGTGAGCAGGCGGCGGCCGCGCAGCAGCGACAGGAGCAGCAACGCACGACCGGAACCACGCCAAGCCTGCCACTCGACCGCTACACAGGGACGTACACACATCCCACCTTCGGCAACGTCGTGATGACCCTTCGCGCCGACACGCTGCGCCTGCAGCTGGGAGAGGCGCAACGGGCGTCGCTCACCCACTGGCACTACGACACCTTCCGCGCCCGGTGGGAAGAGGCGGGGGCGAACCCCTCGCTCGTGATCTTCGCGCCTGACGGCATGGGCAGCGTTGCGACCGTGCGCGTTCGCGGAGTGACGTTCACGCGTGTGCCCGAGCCGCGGCCAGCGCAGAACCGATGATTCCCGCTTCCGGGCTCGTCGCCGCCCCCGGCGTCATCGACATCCAGAGCCATTCCAGATCCGACTTCCTGCGCGGCGACAGCCGGTTCGTCAGCAAGGTGACCCAGTGAATCACCACTGAGATCATGGGGGAGGGCTTCACCAACGCCCCGGCCGGATCGTGCGGGGCCCGGGCTGGCGCCCCTGACCTCCGGAAGCTCAGGGAGACACGTTGGCGGCAGATGGAATCACCTGAACCCTCAGCTGCGATGTCTGCCCTGGAGACCAGTGGATGCGCTGCGTCGTGCTCCTGTAGTCCGTACGCGTTGCGTGATAGATGTCGGTGAAGATGCCGGGATTGCGATCGATCACGGGAAACCAG
>JANOTV010000046.1:0-19531 GCA_031416495.1 Gemmatimonadota bacterium | reverse complement strand
GCGGCCTTGATGGCGATGCCGCCGGTCTCGAGGTCTCGGATCTCGCCGACCATGATGATGTTCGGGTCCTGGCGAAGGAACGCCCTCAACGCCGCCGCGAACGTCATGCCGATCTCGGTGCGCACGAGCACCTGGTTCACGCCGTAGAGGTTGTATTCCACGGGGTCCTCGGCCGTCATGATGTTGGTGTCGATCGCATTCACCTTCGAGATGCAGCTGTACAGCGTCGTCGTCTTGCCCGAACCCGTCGGGCCCGTGACGAGCACCATACCGTACGGGTTCGACACCGCCTCCATCAACTCCTTCTCGGCGCGCGGCTCGATGCCGAACTTCTCCAGGTCGAGCGTCAGGTTGCCCTTGTCGAGGATCCGGAGCACGACCTTCTCGCCGAACAGCGTGGGCAGCGTCGATACACGGAAGTCGATGACCTTCTTGCCCATCTTGAGCTTGATGCGGCCGTCCTGCGGCACGCGACGCTCGGCGATGTTCAGCGCGCTCATGATCTTGAACCGCGAGATCAGCGCCGGCTGCATCTTCTTGGGCGGCTTCATGACTTCCTGCAGCGCACCGTCGATGCGGTAGCGCACACGCAGGTCGTACTCGAAGCACTCGAAGTGGATGTCCGACGCGCCGCGCTTCACCGCATCCGTGAGGATCGCGTTGAGCAGCTTCACGACCGGTGCGTCATCGACGGCCGCGGCGAGCGCGGTGGCCGACATCTCTTCCTGCGTGTCCGCGACGACTTCGACGTCGCTCTCGCTCTCGAGACCCTCGATCTCCGAGAGCAGCGCCGACATCTGCACATCGCTCGACTCGTAATGCTTCTCGATCACGTTGCGGAGCGTGAACTCGCCCGCGATGACCGGGAAGATGTCGTAGCGCGTGATGAACTTGAGGTCTTCGATGACGCCGAGCGCGGTCGGGTCCGCCATGGCGACGGTGAGCGTGCGGCCGTCGCGCTTGAGCGGGAGGACGAGGTGCTTGATCGCGAGATCCGCGGGCACCAGCTTCACGATCTTGGGGTCCACCTCGAACTTCGAGAGGTCGACCGCCTGCATCTTGTATTGGCGCGCCAGGCAGCGCGTCAGCTCGTTCTCCTGGATGAAGCCGAGCTTCACGAGATTGTAGCCCACCCGGGTGCCGCTCTGGCGCTGTTCGTCGAGCGCCTTCTGCAACTGCTCGCGCGTGATGAGCCCCTCTTTGAGGAGAAGGTCGCCGATGCGCTCGTTGCCTGCGGTTGCCGGTGAGGCCATGACGGGTCTGTTTCCTGAGGTGTTGAACACGCGGACAACAGTGCCCCCCGACGCGCCGGAGCCGTCAGGGGACTATGCAAGACAGGAAAGAAGCTGCCCGCCGGGAGCCGATGGTGTCAAGGACGACGACGGCTTCCCGGAGGGGTCATCTCCGTGTCGGAAAGACGAGGCGGAAGCGAAAACGTGACATATGGTTGCACTCGCTGCGCCAGCGACGGCCCAATACCCTTGACCCGCTGAAAGCCATCGATAGAGCCAAAGGGCCCGCGCGCTGTTCTGTCCGCGACGATCCGGGCGGCGAGCGATGGACCGACACCGGGTAATCGAGTCAGTTCCTCCTCAGTCGCCCGATCCATGTCGATGGAAGCGGGAGCTGGTGCCTGTTTCTTCGATGACCGGGCGGGACTCGGCGCTTTCTTTTCTACGAGAACCTTACCCGGCGTAGGCGATGCGGCCGCTGGCCGCCGTGCCGTTGTGACAGTCACCGGTTTGCGCCGGCCGCCCGTCGCGATCGCCGAGTCGACGGCCGCGATCTGCTGCGCCAGGGATTGGCGGTCGGACGCCGGCGGGCCGCTGTCGCCCAGCGCACGCATGCCACGCACACCCACGCCGAGTGCAGCAACAGCCGCCACGAAGAGCAGTGCGCGACGCTCGGCGGGAGTGGGCACGGCGGAATGTTGTGCGGTCACGCAGGGCGAGCGGCATCAAAACCCCGCGTGAGGTGCCGTGATGGCGCGAGCGAGCATCCCGTGATCGGGCTCGCCGGTGTTCAGCTACTCGGGCAGGTCCCGCAGCACCGCCATCGCGACATCACCCACCATCTGCAGCGTCTGCTGCGACACCTTGTCCGGTGTGTCACCAGTCGTGTGATGCCACGGATAGTAGAGATCGATCACGTTGATCACCCGCAGACCCTTCGCGATCAGCGGCAGGTGGTCGTCGGTGATCTCGCCGTACTCGACGTTCCTGAAGGCGGCGCCGTAGCCGAGCCGCTGCGCCGTGCTCCAGACGCGCTGCACCACCTCGGGTGCGGCGCGGAGCGAGTGCGTCTCTTGCTCGAAGCGCGGGTCCTCGTCACCGACCATGTCCCAGACCACACCGAGGATCGGCGCGTACCCGGAATCGGGAAGGTGCTCCGCCAGGTACTTCGATCCGATGAGCACGTCGGTGTTCGTCTCGAACACGCCCCAGTCCTCGCCATCTGCGAACACGAGGTCCACGCCGGGGCCGACGGGCTTCTTCCTGAGCGCCTCGGCAACACCGAGAAGGATCGCGACGCCGGAACCGCCATCGTTGGCTCCCGGCACGGGCAGCGACTGCTTCGCCTTGTCGGGATCGCGGTCGGCGTTCGGACGCGAATCCCAGTGGGCGAGGTAGAGCACGCGGCGCGTCTCGGCGGGCTTGAAGCGCGCGATGATGTTGCGCATCGGCAGCTTCTGGCCGTCGGCGGTCGTGTGCTCCCACGACTGCACGATCACCGTGTCGGCGAGCCGACGCATCTCCTCGACGAGCCAGTCGCCTGCGGCGACGTGTGCCGGAGTGCCCGGCACCCGCGCTCCAAAGGCAACTTGGCGCTCGACATCGGCGAGTGCCTTCGCACCATCGAACTCGCCGGACACGGATGCATCACCGCGCCGGGAGGAATCGGCTCCCCCGCACGAGGCTGCGGAGCCGCCGATGAGCAGCGCGAGCACGAGCGGTGCCATCATGATTCGTGACGGGGAGACGCGCGCTGCGAACGATGGCTGCACCGGAACTCCGCTGGATCGTCTGAAGTGTGACGTGTGGACCTGCGAGCCCGACCGGGGTATGCACCTCGTCGGGCTTGCCCAGCCCCCGACGCGCAGTGGAATATACGGGACTTCCACACGCCCGCGCTCCGGTACCTCTGCCCCTCCGCTTGAAGATCGTCACACGCTACATCCTCCGCGAACATATCGGTCCCCTGGTCTTCGCCCTCTCGGCGCTGACCTCGCTCATGCTGCTCAACTTCGTCGCCAAGCGGTTCGGCGAGCTGGTGGGCAAGGGGTTGCCGTGGTCCGTCATCATGGAATTCGTGGTGCTGTCGCTGCCGTTCACGCTGGCGATGACGCTGCCGATGGCTGTGCTGCTCGCGACGCTGCACGCGTTCTCGCGGTTCGCGGCGGAGAACGAGATCACCGCGTTCAAGGCGAGCGGCGTGAGCATGCACCTGCTCGTGCGCCCGGTGATCGTGGGCTCGGTGCTGCTCACCTTCTTCATGATCTGGTTCAACGACCAGGTGCTCCCGCGCGCCAACCACCGGCTCGCGACGCTGCAGTCGGACATCGCGCGCGTGAAACCGACGCTGGCGCTCAACGAGCAGGTGATCAACGAGGTGCTGCGCGGGCAGCTGTACCTGCGCGCCGCGCGCATCGACGCGGCCACCGACAACATGCGCGACGTGGTGATCTACGACTTGAGCGATCCGACGCGCCGCCGCACGATCATCGCGGACAGCGGCCGGCTCGCGTTCAGCGCGACGGGCGAGGATCTCGTGCTCATCCTGCATCAGGGCACGATGAACGAGATCAACCCGAGCGAGCCGGAGAAACTGCAGCGCAACTTCTTCACGACGGACTTGCTCAAGGTGCGTGGGGTGGCCGCGCGGCTCGAGCGCGAGAACCGCGGAGACGTCTACAAGTCCGATCGCGAGCTGGGCGTTTGCGAGATGATCGCACGCGTGAAGCGCACGGAGCGCGACCGCGCGGGCGCGTGGGCGCGGCTGCGGGAGGCGGAAGCCGACGGCAAGCGTGCGCCGGAGCCGCCGCCGGTGTCGCATGGCATGGGTGGTCTCTATTGCCGCAGCCTCGAGCTCGTGCAGCGGTTGTTCAGCGTGAAGGAGGCCACGGCCGCATCGCTGCCCGTGAAGGGGGTGGCGAGCCTGCAGGAGCCCGCGCCACAGTCCGCAGCCACCGACTCGGTGGATAATGTGCAGCGGCGCACGCGGGAAGTGCTGCTCGAAGGACTGCGCCTCGAATTGCGGTCCACGCAGATCGGCATCGACCAGTATCGAGTCGAGATCGAGAAGAAGTTCTCGATCGCCTTCGCCTGCATCGTCTTCGCCCTGCTCGGCGCGCCGATCGCGCTGCGATTCCCGAACGGTGGCGTGGGGCTGACCATCAGCGTCAGCTTCGCGGTATTCGGCATCTACTACGTGGGCCTGCTCGGTGGCGAGGCGCTGGCCGACCGGAACCTCCTCGATCCCGCCATCGCGATGTGGACCACCAACGCGCTGCTCGGCGCGGTCGGCGTGTACCTCACGCTCCGCCTGGGCAGTGAAGGATCGACGTCGAGAGGCAGCGAGTTCGGCGAATGGCTCGGCCGCATGAAGGACCGGTACTTCACGCGGAAGTCCGCATGAGGAGCCGCTTCTTGCTCGGTCCGCTCGATCGGTATGTCCTCTCGGAGTTCTGGAAGGTCCTCACTGCCACCGCGCTCGGCTTCCCGCTGCTCGTCATCGTCATCGACATCTCGGAGAAGATCGATACCTACCTCGGGCGCGACCTGCCGATCGCGGACATCGTGCTGGCGTACCTCTATGGCATCCCGGACACGATGTTCCTCGTGCTGCCGGCCGCCGTCCTGTTCGCCACCGTGTTCACCATCGGCGGCTTCACGCGGCACAGCGAGATCACTGCGGCGAAGGCCTCGGGGATCAGCTTCTATCGCTTCATCCGGCCCATCGCCGGAGGCGCGCTGCTTGCGACGATCTTCGGGCTGATCCTCGCCGAGGTCGTGCCGCCGCTCAATGCGCGCAAGCTGGAGCTGCTGCAGGAGAAGGCCGTGTTTGCGCTCAACCGCCGCCCGAACTTCACCTATGCCGCCGAGGCTGGCCGCGTGTACAAGATCGGGCTGGCGGACGTGAACGCGGGGACGCTCCAGCAGGTGGAGATCGAGCGAAAGGGCCTGGGACCCGACTATCCGACATACATCGTCTCGGCGGCGCACGGCCAGTGGACGGAGGGCCGCGGGTGGATGCTCTCGCACGGCGTGATGCACATCCTGCCCGATTCCCTGAGCAACCTCACGGTGCGGTTCGACTCGCTACGCGACCGGCACCTCACCGAGCCGCCGGCGAGCCTCATGGCGAACCCCAAGGCGCCCGCCGAGATGGGGTACCGGGACCTCGGACGCTTCATCAATGCCATGGAGCGGTCGGGGGCCGACGTGAACAAGCTACGGGTCGAGCGGATGCTCAAGCTGGCGATCCCGGCCACCTGTTTCATCATCATGCTCATCGGCGCGCCGCTCGCGACGAGCACCCAGCGCGGCGGGACCGCGTACGGCATCGCCGTCAGCCTCGCGATCACCGTTATATTCCTCGTCATGCTGCAGCTCACACAGGCGATCGGCGCCGGCGGCCTCATCAAGCCAGAGATCGCCGCGTGGCTCCCGGGTGCATTCTTCACCATCATCGGAACGATCCTCCTCATCCGGGTCCGCACCTAACGTGCCTTCACGTCCCACGTCGACGTACCCGATCGTGCAGCGCTCCGGCCTCGTGTTCTTCCGGGCGATGGGTCGCGGCACGCTCGCGCTGTTCGGCGGCATCGGCGCGCGCGTGCTGTTCCTGCGCGATATCCGGCGCGCCTTCGGCGAGGGCAGCACCTGGTCGCAACATGTCTTCCCCCAGATGCGCGCGATCGGCGTGGATTCCCTGCCCCTCGTGATCATGGTCGCTTCGTTCATCGGCGGCGTGATCGCGATCCAGATGCGCTACCAGCTCTTCCCGGGCATCCAGCTCTCCATCGTCGGGCTCTCGACGCGCCAGATCGTGATCCTCGAGACGGGGCCGCTGCTCACGGGACTCGTCCTCGCGGGGCGCGTGGGCGCCAAGATGACGGCCGAGATCGCGACGATGCGGGTCACTGAGCAGATCGACGCGCTCGAGACGCTCGCGTACGACCCTGTCGCCTATCTCGTGGTCCCACGGCTCATCGCCGCGACCATCATGCTTCCGATACTGACCGTCTTCGCCGATGTGTTCGGCGTGGCGTCGGGCCTGCTCGCGGTCGTGCTCCTCACCGACGTGCAAGTCTCCCAGTTCGTCGAAGGCGTGCTGCTCGGCTACGACCAGTTTCAGGTGACGTACAGCCTCATCAAGGCGACGCTCTTCGGCGTGGCGATCGCGTTCCTCTGCACCTTCGAGGGGTACACCACGGGAGGCGGCGCGGAAGGCGTCGGCCAGAGCACTGCGCGGGCCGTCGTCATCTCCTCCATCGCCATTTTGATCCTCGACGCGGTGACGGCAATTCTCCTCGCACCATACCTTCAGGGATGAAGCGACGTGATGAAGTGCTCGTGGGGATAGTGGCGACAGCCTCCCTGGTGTTCGCCATCACCGGTTCCATCTATCTCGCCCGCGGCGGTCTGCGGCCCGGCTATCCGGTCTACTCCGTGTTCGCATGGGGCGCCGGCCTCAAGCAGGGACAGCCGGTGATGCTCTCGGGCGTGACCGTGGGCTACGTGGGCAAGGTGGACTTCCGCCGCGACGGATTCCTCGTGGTCGCGATGCGGATCCACAACGAGTACAGCGTGCCCAAGGGCACGACGGCCCGCGTGGTCCCCAACGGTTTCTTCGGCGACATGATGGTCGCCATGACGCCGACGATCGCGACGGACGACGCGTTCGTGACCGGGGACACGATCCCGGCCGGTCTGCCGTCGATCCAGATCGGCGACGTGATCGCGCGCGTGGACTCGATCGGCGCCGACCTGCTCGCGCTGACGCAGGCACTCAAGTCCGAGCTGGTCGAGAAGAAGGGCATCGCTGAGATCCGCGCCACGGTGGCGAAGGCGGGCACGCTGCTGGAGACGCTCACCCGCATCGCGGCAGTGCAGTCTGCCGAGCTCAGCGAGACGCAGGCGATGCTGCGACGCGTGGCGAGCGCGGTGGACTCCACGACCGTCGGCAACACGGTGGCGTCGATCCGCAGCGCGTCGGCCAACGTGGACATGCTCACGAACGACCTGCGCGGCACGACGGCGCGCCTCGACAGCGTGCTGGCCAAGCTCGAAGCCGGCCGCGGTTCTGCGGGCATGCTGCTCAACGACGAAGGCATGTATCGCGACGTGCGATCGCTGGTCCAGCGGCTCGATTCGCTGTCCACGGACTTCCAGAAGAACCCGCGGAAGTACATCAAGCTCTCGATCTTCTGAGCTGAGCCGGCACGACAGGTACAAGGAACGGCACAGAGAGCGAATCGCTCTCTGGGCCGTTCCCTGTTCAGACTGCCCTGCCGAGCTTACCGGCGGCCACCGAATGTGTAGCGTGCACCGAACTGCATGCGCCACACGTCGCTGACACCCGCGGTCCGCTGGAACGAGCGGCTCATGAGGCTCGTGCCGATGTTGCGCATACGGTACTGCGCCGCACCGCTGCCGTTCACGCCTGCCGCGATGAGCGGCGAGCTGGACACCAGCTGCTCGGAAAGACCCCAGTCGCTGTTGATCATGTTCGTGAAGTTGAGCATGTCCAGTCGCAGCTGCAGCGTGTTCGCCGTGCCGCTGACGAGACGCGAGATATCCTGGGTGAAGCTGATGTCCGCGCGGGTCACCGTCGGGAGGAACACGGCGCCACGTTCCGCGATGCGGCCGCGGTTCTCACGCAGGTACTTGTCCTGCTGGATGAAGGCCTCGAAGGCCGCCACCTGCTGCGGTACGGTGAAGGTCGTGAAGGTCGGACCCGTGGCGGGGAAGCGGTACTGCTCGAACACCATCTCCGACGCGTTGCGCGGGATGTAGATCAGGTCGTTGCCCGTACCGCCGTCGCCGTTGATGTCACCGCTGTACACGTAGCTGCCGTTACCGATCGTACGGCGCTCGATGTACATCGACATGCCGGTGGTGCCGATCGAGAAGAAGTCATGCTGGTAGGCGATGGTACCGAAGAGGCGCTCGCCCTGGGTGTTGCCGCTGAAGCCCATGCCCGGGCGGTTCGGCGTGCCGCCGTGCGGGTTGCCGTTCCAGCTGCCGAATGCGATGGAGCCCGGATCGACGGTGTTGCGCGCCAGGCCGGTGGAGTACGCCGCCTTGGCATAGAGACCGCTGCTGAACGTGCGCTCGAGTGACGCCGAGGCGTTCCACTGGAAGCCCACGTCCTGGTTCTTCAGCACGACGGCGCTGGTGACGGCGCAGTTGAGGCGCTGCTGCGTACCCGCGACCGTTGGGCAGTCGTCGGTGAACCACCGGGCGCGGGTGTCTGCGCCGGTGAACACGCCATCCGGTGCGGAGAGATTGGCGTTGGTGTAGTAGACGCCGTTCACGTCCTTGCCGAACAGGTATTCGAGCGTGCCGATGAGCCCCCACGGCAGCTTGCGGTCGACGGCGATGTTCGTGCGCCAGACCTGCGGGAACTTGAAGTTCTTGTCGGTGAGCGCGAGCTCGTAGGACGAAGCCGGCGCGCCGGTGACCACGAGCGGCTTGTAGCGATCCGGGTCGGGATGGAACGGACGGGCGGTCGTGTTGTCGAGCTGCTCGAAGCCCGTCATGATGCCGTTGTTGCCGATCTGGTTGGAGATCCAGACGTAGGCCGGACGGCCGGTGAATACGCCGGTTCCGCCGCGGACCTGCGTGACGCCGTCGCCGTTCACATCCCAGTTGACACCGAGGCGTGGCGACCAGAGGGGCGTCGCCTTCGGCAAGGCCTTCGTCGAGTAGTTGACCGGGTTGCCGAGTTCGTCGGCGAAGGTCATCGCAGCGACGTCCGCGTTCTCAAAGCCGGTATCGCCGAAGCTCGCGACGTCCATACGCAGGCCGGCGGTGACCTTGAGGTTGTCCAGCGCGCGCCACTCGTCCTGCAGGTATATGCCCGAGAGCATCACCTCGAGTGGCTGCACCGGCTTCTCCTGCCCCGGAATGTTCGACCAGCGCACCTGGAAGCGGCGCAAGGTGACGGGCGAGACCGTGCGGGTCGGATTGGCGAGGTAGCCGTTGGCGTCCCTGTAGAAGTCCGCGAGCGAGTTGTAGACGTAGACGCTCTGGCGGCCCGGGAAGAACACGTTCTCCGACTCGTAGCGCTCGACGCTCGCGCCGAACGTCAGGTCGTGCTTGTTGCCGTAGATCGTGAAGTCGTTCTTGAACTGGAGCGTGCTGTAGCGCAGTGCGTTGTCCGGTGTGAACGGCTCGGGGCCGAACGTCGTGTAGACCGACCCGGCCTCGCGGATGTCGACCATCGGGAAGTTCGCGTCGATCTTGCCGCGGCTCTCATCCTGCGAGGTGTACCCGATGATCATGTTGTTCGACATGTTGCTGCCGACCAGCGAGTTCCATTCGCCGATGACCGAACGGATGTTCTCGAGGATCGTGTAGTTCGAGTTCTCGAAGTTCAGGCCGAACTGGCTCGTGCGGCGGTCGCCGCGGCCGAGTGAGGCCGAGTTCGAGATCAGGACGTCGGTCTCGGAATCGAGGTGCGTGTAGCGCAGGCTGAACTTGTTGCGCTCGCTCATGCTGTAATCGAGCTTGCCGGTGAGGCGCGTGGAGGGCGTCGCGCTCGGATAGCCTTCGTACCCACCGGTCGCGTAGTTGAAGTTCGTGGCCAGGTAGGAGCTCAGCGCATCGAGGTCGCTCTTGAGGACGCGCGTGATCGTTCCGCCGATGGGCTCTCCGCCGCGATTGGAACGCCAGGTCGTCGCCGGACCGGCGCGTTCATCCGTCTCGAAGCTGCCGAAGAAGAAGAGCTTGTTCTTGATGATCGGGCCGCCGAGAC
Source organism: Gemmatimonadota bacterium (assembly GCA_031416495.1). GTDB lineage: Bacteria > Gemmatimonadota > Gemmatimonadetes > Gemmatimonadales > Gemmatimonadaceae > Pseudogemmatithrix. Next base: position 9,550 of record JANOTV010000046.1, on the reverse strand, counting down.
GGGCGCCGAGCTGGCTGAACTCGAAGGTGCCGGGATTGAATTTGTTCCGGCCAGCGACGGTGCCGACCAGGCTCTGGTCGCGCATCATGTAGTAGAGCGAGCCTTCGAACCGGTTGGTGCCGCTCTTCGTCACCGTGTTCACGGCGGCGCCGACGAAGTTGCCCTGGCGCACGTCGAACGGCGCGATGTTCACCTGCACCGCCTCGATCGCGTCGAGCGAGATCGGGGAGACGCCGGTGCGCTCGCCGGGCTGGCCCGCGAGGCCGAACGAGTTGTTGAACGACGACCCGTCGACGGTGATGTTGTTGAGGCGGTTGTCCTGGCCGGCGAACGAGTTGCCGCTCGCCTGTGGCGTGAGGCGCGTGAAGTCGCCGATGTTGCGGCTGATGGTCGGCAGCGCGTTCAGCGTGCGGTTGCTGATGGAGGTCGCCGCGCCGGTACGGGTCGAGCTGACTTCGCCGCCCTCGGAGGTCACGGTCACCGCTTCCACCTGCACGGCGAGCGTGCCGAGCCGGAACTCGATGTCAGCGGCGACGCCGAGCGTCAGAGTGACATCATCCTTTGCCTGGCGCGTGAAGCCGATGCGGGTCGCCGCAATGCTGTATGGGCCACCGATGCGCATGCCGGGGATCGTGAACCGGCCGTCCGTGCGCGCGTGGACCACATACTGTGTGCCGGATGGCAGATGGATCGCCGTGACTCGTGCGCCTTCGACCGGCCGTCCTTCCGAGTCGCTCACCGTGCCGCGCATGGACGCCGTGGTCACCTGTGCCGTTGCCGGCGAGGCCCATAGCATTCCCGCCGCACCAACAGCGACGAGCGCCAACCTCCGAATCCAACGCTGCATGATATCTCCTGGGGGTGCGGTTGTGTGTCGCAGCCGCGCGACGGGAAAAATATAGCGGTTACCTTCGCCAGCCGCTCGTCGCCGGGGAAGCTCACCGCGCGCCCGGCGCCGGGCAAGTATCAGCTCCAACAAAACGACTCAAACGTTACGTGCCGGATGCACTCCGGCGCCCGCGTCCGACCGTCAGGTAATAGACCGGCACGCCGGTGAGGCAGACCGCGAACACGCCGATGGTCTGCAGCCGGCTGCTCTCCTGCACCAAGGCGTTCACCAGCAGGTACAGCACCGCGAGCATGAAGAGCGCCGGCACGAATGGATAGAACGGCACCTTGAAGCCCGGCTGGTAGTCGGGCCGCCCGCGCAGGCGGAAGATCGACGCGACGGCGAGGAAGTAGAACGGCAGGAACGCGGTCACGAAGGCGTCGGCGAGCTGCTCGAAGTTGCGCAGCAGCACGAAAGCCGCGCCGAGGAGGGCCGTGAGGATGATCGCGATCCACGGCGTGCCCAGCTTGGGATGCACCGACGCGACCGGCTTGAAGAAGAGCCCGTCGTCAGCCATCGCGAAGAAGATGCGCGGGCTCGTGAAGAGCACCGTGTTGAGTGTACCGAATGTTGACACCATCACGGTCACCGAGACGAACACCACGCCCGCCGGTCCGAGTACGCGCTCCGCGACATCTGCCGCGACGAGCCGCGACACGCGGATCTCCTCGATGGGAAGCACCGCGAGGTACGCGAGGTTCGCGAGCAGGTAGATCGCGATGACCATGAGCGTGCCGCCGATCAGCGCGCGCGGCAGGTTGCGCTGCGGGTCCTTCACCTCGCCACCGTTGTACGAGAGGTCCGCCCATCCGTCGAAGGCCCACAGCGTGCTCACGAGCGCGAGCCCGAACGCGGGGATGGTGAAGCTGCCGGTGGGCACGAGTGGGAAATAGTTGCCGCCCGTCGCAGGGAGGCCGATCGCGAAGGCCACGATGATGATGAACATCAGGCCGCCGTACTTGGCGAGCACCGTGAGATTGGTGAACAGGGCCCCCACACGGACGCCCGCGATATTGAAGGTCGCCGTGAGCAGGATCGCGATGGCCGCCGCGTACCGCACCGGCATCACCGCGTTCAGGTCCCAGCCCATCACCCGGAAGAAATACTCGGCACAGGTTATCGCGATAGCGCCGAGCGACGCCGCGCGGATCATCACGAGCTGGCTCCAGCCGAAGACGAACGCCGCGAGGTCACCCCAGCCCTTCTTGAGGAACACGTAGATGCCGCCGGTGCGCGGCAGCGCACTCGCCAGCTCGGCGATGGTCAGCGCACCGCAGATCGCGAAGATGCCTCCGGCGATCCACGAGCTGAGCATGGGAAGGGGTCCGGGCAACTTGTCCGCGATCCCCGCGGGCGATCTGAAGATGCCTGAGCCGATGGTGGAGCCGATCACGACGGCGATCGCACTCCAGAGGCCGATCTGTCGCTGAAGCGCGCGGGGCGCAGCGGAAGGCGCCTGGGTCTGGCTAGCTGTCATCGACCGAAAGTATGTACTGGCACTCCCTGCGGGGAGGGGCAAGGGTGAATATTGGTAGAGCGGCGTGAGTCTTCCGCCCTTCTCCTGCACTCAGTCCTCGTCCCCCGCCCGCATAACAGTGCTCACGCCGTTCGGCACAGCCGTACTCTCAGTGGCGTCCGCAGCGGTTGTCGTCGCCCAGGTCATGATCCTTCGCTCGACCCGCCGCGCGATGCGCATGCGCGCGTCCGGCGAGACGGGCGAGGGCACGCCGCGCGCGTCGTCGCCGGTACTCGAATGGGCGTTCGCCATCGCGCCGGCCATCGCCCTCGCGTTCCTGCTGTTCTTCACCTGGCGCGCCGCCACGCAGCCGCCGGTGATGCAGGTGGAGTTCGTCGATCTGCCCACCGCCGGGGCCGCGCGATGACCGACGTCGCGACCGACACCCCGAGCGGCTTCCGCGCCATCCTCGGCGATTTCGTCGCGCTCACCAAGCCGCGCATCATCTCGCTGCTGCTCGTGACCACCGCGGCGCCGATGTACATCGCCGGCAACCCCTCGTGGCAGACGGTGCTGATCGTGATGCTCGGCGGCTACCTGATGGCCGGCGGCGCGAACGCGGTGAACATGTATCTCGACCACGACATCGACACCGTCATGGCGCGCACGAAACTGCGACCGATCCCGAGCGGCCGCATGAACGCCACCGCGGTGATCGCGTTCGGCGTCGGCATCGCCACCGCGGCCACGTGGATGCTGGCGGCGTTCGTGAACGTGCTGTCGGCGGCGCTCGCGCTCGCGGGCTTCTACTTCTACGTCTTCATCTACACGCGGTGGCTCAAGCGCTCGTCGCCGCAGAACATCGTGATCGGCGGAGCCGCGGGCGCGTTCCCGCCGCTCGTGGGATGGGCGGCGGTCACCAACCGCATCGACATCACCGCCATCTATCTGTTCCTGATCATCTTCTACTGGACGCCGCCGCACTTCTGGGCGCTCGCGCTCAACAAGCAGCGCGACTACGGCAATGCGCGCGTGCCGATGGCGCCGCTCGTGTGGGGTGAGCGCGAGACGATCACCCAGATGTGGTGGTACACGATCCTGCTTGTCGCGCTCACCGTGCTGCCGGTGACGTTCGGCGCATTCGGCGCGCCGTACCTCGTGATGGCGCTCATCCTTGGCGGCATCCTGCTGCACGGCGTCTGGCGCGTGCGCATCGCGGCCGACTTCGTGAAGCCGGCGTGGTGGGTGTATGGCTATTCGTTGCTGTACCTCGCGCTCATCTTCGTCGCGATGGTGATCGACCGCCGCCTGCCCTAGACGACGATGAGGTCGTGCTGGATGGCGGTCGGTGTCACGAGCAGGCCATCCTCGGTCACATACGCATTCACCTCGGTGCGCATGCCGATCTCGCCAGGGATGTAGATCCCGGGCTCCACCGAGAAGCCGACGCCCGGCAGCAAGAGCCGCGTCTCGCGGGTCTCCATGTTGTCGATGTTCGGCCCCGCGCCATGCAGGCCCCTGGCGTCGATGGAATGACCGGTGCGATGCGTGAAGTACTTCCCGAAGCCGCGCGACGCGATCACTGCGCGTGCAGCGTCGTCGGCCTCGCCGCCACGCACGGGCGTTCCCGCCGCGAGGCGCTCGCTGAGCAGCGTCAGCGCCGCGTCGCGGGCATCGCGGATCGCCGTCCACACTTCCACGGCGCGCGCACTCGGTGTGCCGATCGCCGCCATCCATGTCTGGTCGGCCCACATGCCATCGGGCGCGTCGTTCGCATCGGTGGCGAAGAGGTCGATCAACAGCACATCGCCTTCCCTGATCGCGCGGGGATGCGAGGCGGAGGGATCGTAGTGCGGATTCGCGCCGTTCTCCGTCGCGGCAACGATGGGGCCGTGGTCGGCGGCGAGTCCCAGGCGCCCGAAGCCCGCTTGCAGCCAATCCTTCACTTCGTGCTCATGCATCGGCGACGTCGTGCGCGCGGCCTTGCCGGCCAGCGTGAACGCCTCGAGCGCGAGGGTGCGCAGCGACTCGGCGTTCTTCTGGTGCGCCGCAAGCTGCGCCGGCGTCCACACCGCGAAGAAGCGGGACACGAGGTCGGCGCTCGTCACGACGTCGGCACCGCTCGCACGTACCATCTCCAGTACGCCCGCCGGCACGCGATCCACCACCGGCACGGCATCGCCGGCGGAGTATTCCATCGCGATGCGCTTGCCGCGTACGTAGCGCGGCAGTGCGTCCTCGAGTGCGTTCCACGAGCTGTACACGACGCGCCCCCACTCGGCGGGCCAGTCGGCCCACGGCCCCTGCTCGATCGCGTGCGTGATGGCGACGGGCAAGCCGGTGGCGGGGATCCAGCCGAAGATCCGGCGCGTCACCATGCCGCGGATGCCGAGCAGCGAGCCGGCGACGGGGTTCAGGCCGCGAAAGTCGTACAGGAGCCAGCCGTCCACGCCGGCATCCCTGAGGGCGCGCTGTACCGCGGGCAACGTGCGTGCGTTCAACATGCGGACGGACTCCTGGTTCTCGTGCTCAGTTGTTCGAGCGCCACTCGGCGCGCCACTCGCAAGTCTTCTCGCCGCGGCTCGCGCAGCGCACATGTTCCACCGCGCCGACGCCACCCATCAGCAGCTGCAGCAGTTCGCCCAGCATGCCCTCATGGAATGTGCAGCCCACGCTGCGCGGGGCCGCATCATGCGTCACGGACGCGACGGCGGCCACTTCGAGCAGCACGCTCGCGCCCACACGGCGTGACGTCCCGCTCAGGATGCGACGGCTGATGCGACGCACATGGCGCAGCGCGAGCGGCCGGCCGAAGACCGCCGGAAGCACGCGAATGAGTTGGCGCGACGACGCCGGGATGCGCGTGTACATCTGGCGTGCCAGCAGGCGCCCGGCCTCTCGGTACACGGCCTCCGCATCAGGGCGGCGACCGATGAGCTTCGCGATCCCCGACGCTTCCACGAGGGTCACGCGATGGCCGCGCTTCATCGCCTCGCGGTAGCGGCGCATCTGCGCGCGCACCGTGTCGCTCAGCCCGAAGCGCTTGGTGCGGAGCTCTTCCATGAATTCAGCCTCGAGATCGCCCTCAGGAAGGTCGACGGACCGGACTGCTTCCAGCAGGACGAGCGGGACGAGTGGATCAACAGTGGCGGACACGCAGCTCGTGGTGGGCCGAGGATTTTGCCGTTCTACCGAACAAGCCCTGAAGGTAACTTCCCTGCCGCCGGTATGCACGACCGCTGAACTTCGTGAGAGACCACGTACATTTCGCCGATGCCCCTGGACGCCATTCAATTCCGCGCCACACTCGGCCGCTTCGCGTCGGGCGTGACGATCCTGACCATGCGGGACCGCGACGGAGCGGATCACGGCATGACCGCGACCTCGTTCTCGTCGCTGTCGCTCGACCCGCCGCTCATCCTGGTCTGCGTCAACCAGGCGGCGGCGATGTTCGAGGCGCTCGCGCAGGCGCAGCACGTCGCGGTCAACATCCTGTCGGCGGAACAGCAGGGAGTCGCTCAGGCGTTCGCCTTGAAGGATGCGGACCGCTTCGGCGGCTTCTCGTTCCAGCGCGGCATCGGCGACGTGCCGGTCCTCGTCGGGGCGCTGGCGCACCTTGAGTGCGAAGTGCATGCCCGCCACAAGGCGGGCGATCACACGATCATCGTGGGCCTCGTGCAGGCGGCGAGCGCATCCGAGGCGGGCGACCCCCTCATCTATTATCGCAGCGGCTACCGCCGACTCAGGTCATGAGTCTCGATCTCGAGCGGGAGCACGTCGTGCAACAGCTCTGCGCGCACTACGCGCAGGACCATCTCTCGACCGGCGAGCTCGAGGCCCGGTTCGACCGCGCGTACAAGTCACGCGACATGCTCGCACTGAAGACCGTGCTCGACGGCTTGCCGGCGATAGGTCCGCTGGTGGCGCCGCCGAAGCCGCTCCATGAGGTCGCGCGTCCGACATCGACGCATGTTCCCGCCGCACCCGAGAAGCGCTACGTCGCCTTCTTCGGCGATGTGAAGAAGCAGGGGCACTGGCTCCCGAACCCGCGGATCAGGGCGAAGACGATCTTCGGCAGCATCACGCTCGACCTGCGCGAGGCGGAGATCCCGATGGAGGGGATCGACATCGACGCCGAGGTCATACTGGGCAGCATCACGATCCTGCTCCCGCCGGGCCTCGGCGCGGATGTCGACTGTTCAGTGACGATGGGTTCGGTCACCGACAAGACTCACGCGGGCGCGCCGGGCGCGCCCCGCGTGCGGGTCACCGGCAACGCGATACTGGGGAGCCTCGAGGTGGAGACCAAGCTGCCGAAGAAGGCACGCATGGAAGCCTGGCGACTGCAACTGAAGGATTGGTTCGGCGAGAGCTAGCGCGCGGCGCGGCGCGCCGCGTCAGGGACCCTGCGAGAGGTATGCGTCGGCGTAGCGCACGATGCACTCCTCGATCACCCGCATCGCCTCCTCGCTCTTTCCCCATCCGAGCACCTCGACGCGCTTTCCCTCGAGGTCCTTGTAGATCGCGAAGAAGTGCTCGATCTCGCGCAGGTAATGCTGCGGCAGGTCGGCGATATCGAAGTACTCGCCGTGCGCGGGATCGTCGCAGGGCACGGCGAGGATCTTGTCGTCGGGCTCGCCCTTGTCGAGCATCTTGAGCACGCCGACGGGACGCACGGAGATGAGACACCCCGTGAACGTCGGTTCCTTGATCATCACAAGCACGTCGAGCGGGTCGTTGTCCTCGTGCAGCGTGCGCGGGATGAGTCCGTAATCACCCGGGTAATGCACCGCCGAGTAGAGCACGCGGTCGAGCTTGAAGAGCCCCGAGTCCTTGTCGAGTTCGTACTTGTTCCGCGCGCCCTGTGGGATCTCGATGACGGCAGTGACGACTTCCGGTGGATTCGGGCCCGGCGCAAGATCCTTCCAGGAATGGATCACGCGCGCGCCCGGCGGGCGGACTGCTGGCGCTCACGACAGCGGCGCAGCGCCTGCGCGCGCATCACGAGCGTGAGCGCGTAGCCGCCGTAGAGCACGAGCGTCACGCCGTAGGCCAGCTGGTAGTGGATCGCGTTGTCTGGCATCGGGCTCAGCGGTCGGCGGTGACTTCATCATCCAGCAGGTCGCGCTCGGTGGCAAGCGCATAACGCGCGCGCACGAAGGCGATGTACAGGAGGGTGAAGGAGAACAGGGTGAGGAAGAAGGTCTTCACCATCACGGCGGGCATCTGGACGCCTTCCAGGTTGGCGATGACGGGCATCGGGTGCTGCGTGCGGAACAGGTAGACGCTCAGGTGGATGAACGGGATGAGCACCGCACCGAGCAGCACGAGATACCCGAGGTATCGGAACCAGTCGAAGACGGGGAGAGGCGCGCCGGCGCCCGCGGTGTCAGCAGGAAAAGTCATCGATCAGTCTTCAAGCGTGAACGGGAAGGCGATGGTGCATGCATGTATGAACACGAGGTCGAATGCGAGCAAGATGCGCAGCCAGGCGAACGACTCCTCGATCGGACGCCCCGGAGCAGCCGCGCGGTCGCCTGCGCCGCGGGCATCACGATCGGCACGAAGAACGGCAGCGCGATGGCCTGCACGCCGAGCACGAACAGGAGGTTCGCCAATCCCTTGCCGAGGAATATCGCCTCGCGCGCGACCGGCAACACGAGCAGTGCGTCCATCGCGCCGTCGACCGCGCGGCGCGCACCGAACGACCGCACCAACTGCACCGCCTCCAGGAGCGCCGTCATTCCTGGGAGGTGGCTGCGTGGCGGGAGCGTGGCGGGAACAGCGGCGCATTCATCCGCTGAACCCTACTCCTCTACCACCCCGCGCGGAACGGTGCCCGCTCAGGACGGCGCGACCTCGAACAGCGCGCCGAGCCTGGTGGCCTCGAGCATCTCTCGCACGATGCGGGGTGCGTTGGTGAGTCGCGTGGTGATCCGCTGCTCGCTCGCGCGCTTCTGCAGCAGCACGAGGACACCGAGTCCGCTGGCATCGATCTCCGTGGTGGCGCGAAGGTCGACTTCGACGGTGTCGGCGCCGCGGCGGGCAGCGAGGTCGAGTGCTTCGAGCACCGCCTGTCGGAACTCGACGCGCTGGTCCGCGGTGAGCCTGCCCGGTGCAGCGAGCGCAACGGCGGTCCGTTCCGGCGTATCTGAACCCTGACTGGTCATCAATGTCTCCCGCGCAGGGGAGAGCCCAACCGATGCGCCAGGAACCGTTCTGCTGCCGGAGCGCATCGATGGAGCCGATGCGGGGGACCTGCTGGTCATCTCTGACCCACTTCGGCAACCGGACGATCTCGAACGACCCGAGACTCCTGGCTTTGCGGCCCCATCTCGCGATGGGTGTGCTCTTATCGGTGTGGCGGTCTGCGCTTTCAAATGGACTAAGAGCGAGAAGTATGCCAATCGCGGGCATTCTGCAACTCATTGGATTGCAACGCTTTATGCCGCATATCACGGTGTGATGGACCGACATTCGTCGCGCACAGTGCATGAATGCCGACAAGAAGCGATACTACTGTATGGTTTGTGGACGGCTCGCCCATCGGCGTTGCATTGCTCGAAAGCGTCGACGAACGGTGGCTGGGCGGCACTGCCGCCCGCCAACCGCACTTCGTACCATTGTCGCATGACCGACATCGACGTGCTGCTGACCGAGACCCGGAGTTTCCCGCCGCCGCCCGACTTCCAGCGGCAGGCCATCGTGAGGGACCGCGCGCTGCATGACCTCGGAGAGGCGGACCCCGAGCGCTACTGGAGCGAACGGGCACGCGAGCTCCACTGGTCGAAGCCGTTCACCAAGGCGCTCGAGTGGACACCGCCGCACGCCACCTGGTTCGCGGATGGTGAACTCAACGTCGCGGAGAATTGCCTTGACCGGCACCTGAATGGTCCGCGTCGCAACAAGGCCGCGATCGTCTGGGAAGGCGAGCCGGGCGACCGTCGGACGCTCACCTACTGGGAGCTCGCCCGCGAGGTCCGCGCCTTCGCCAACGTGCTCAAGTCGCTCGGCGTCGGCCGGGGCGACCGCGTGGGCATCTATCTTCCCCTCGTGCCGGAGGCGGCGATCGCGATGCTCGCCTGCGCGCGTATCGGGGCTATCCACTCGGTGGTGTTCGGTGGCTTCTCGCCCGAGTCGCTGTGCGACCGAATGAACGACGCGCAGGCGAAGGTCCTGGTGACCGCCGACGGTGGATACCGCCG
>JANOTV010000045.1:0-16013 GCA_031416495.1 Gemmatimonadota bacterium | reverse complement strand
AGCGTCGCGTACTGCGCGCCGTAGCCCGGGTCCATCAGGCGCGCGCGTCGTCGTCGGCGACCCGCACGATGCGATCGACGATGTACACGGGGCGCCGCTTCACCTCTTCGTAGATGCGACCGACGTACTCGCCGATGATCCAGAGCGAGAGAAGGAGCATGCCGCCGAGCAACGTGCCGAGCACCGTGAGGGCGGTGAAGCCCTGGGGAGAACGTCCCTGCGCGAACTTCGCGTACACGGCGTAGACGGAGAACGCGAGGGAGCCGAGCAGCGCGAAGCCGCCGAGCACGCCGATGAAGCGGAGCGGTGCCGTGGAGAATGCGAAGGCGCCATCGAGCGCGAGCCCGACGAGCCGGCGCAGGGAGTACTTGCTCTCACCCGCCGCGCGCGCATCGCGCTCCACCTCGAGTCCCGTCTGGCGGAAGCCGACCCAGCTTCGCAGTCCGCGCAGGTACCGCTGACGCTCCGGCAGGTCACGCACCGCGTCTATGGCGCGACGGGAGAGCAGCGCGAAGTCACCGGCATCGATCGGCAGCGCGATGCGTGCGAGGCGCGCGATGAAGCGATATGCGACGTGATAGCTCGCGCGCAGCCAGAGCGGCTCCTTGCGTCGCGTGCGGCGCACGTAGACGACGTCGAATCCTTCATCGAGTCGCGCGAGCAGCTTGGGCAGCGCCTCCGGCGGGTCCTGCAGGTCGCCGTCCATGATCAACATGACATCGCCGCGCGCATGGTCGAACGCGGCGGTGAGCGCGGCCTGGTGCCCGAAGTTGCGCGAGAGCACGACGACCGCGATGCGCGGGTCATGCTGCGTGGCCTCCTCGATCATCGCAAGCGAGCGGTCCCTGCTGCCGTCGTCCACGAGCAGCAGCTCGTGCGGGCCGCCGGGCGTCGCATCGAGCACTGCCATCACGCGCAGCAGGAGCGCGGGCAGTACGTCCTCTTCGTTGTGGATCGGGATGGCGATGGTCACGCGGCGGGTGCTCATCGGCGCACTCCCTTGAAGTAGACCATCCACCAGAGCGGCAGCCCCGGCAGTCCGAGCGGATACAGCTCCAGGTGCTCTTCCTGCATATGTTCGGTGAACAGCCGCCGCCACGCGGCGAGCGGTCGCGCGAACTGACCGCGGTCGAGCCGCGCGAGCGCACGCGCCGGCGATGCCGAGTCCGGCAGCACGAGATCGAGCACATGCACGTGGCCGTCAGGCGTCGACAGTCGTGACATCCGCGAGAGCAACGATGACACGACTGCATCGGGCAGATGGTGCATGAGCGAATTCGCGAAGACGCAATCGAACCGCTCGTCGGGCAGCACCTGCTCGTCGGCGACATCGCCGACGAGGAACTGTCCCTTGAACCGGCGTGATGCGGTTGCGATGTAATCCGGATTGATGTCGATGCCGACGTAGTCCACGCGCTCGAATGCACGCGCGTTCGTGCCGGGGCCGCATCCGACATCGAGCACACGTCGCACCTGCGGGAGGTTGGCGTGCCGCAGGAACGGGCGCAGCTTCGCCGATGCGAATGGCGCCTGCCAGGCGCGATACACGAGCGGCTGCTCGAGCGCGCGGTCGGCCACGCGGCGGAAGAGGCTCATCGCGAGAGGAGCCCGCGCTCGGCGTTCATCGCCACAGTACCAGGAAGCCCGGCATCGCTCGCTCGTTCGGGAAGACGCGCCGCAGCGCCGCGACGGCAGCTGCCGTCGGCGCGACGGAGAATGGCGGCTGCAGCTTCAGGACGATCACCGACACTCCGAGGGCATCGAGTCGCGGAACCAGCTCGGCGGTCATCGCTGCTGCCGGATCGAGGAAATCGAAGATCGTGCGGGTGCGGTTCGGCAGCGCGCTGAGGAAGTATACCTCTGGCGAGTCCGGCCCGGCCCAGATCGTGCGTCCAGCCGCGACCTCCGTCACGAACGGGATGAGCCGCTCGTAGGCGATCGCCTCGTACGGATGGATGCGCAGTCCACCCCGCGGCAGCTCGAGTGCAACGACGTTCGGCTTCATGTACGCGCGTCCCAGGCTCTGCACCGTGCCGGGGACGATGCGCAGCCAGCCGAACACGAGGAAGAAGACGGCGATAATCAGCTGGAACACGACAGTTCCACGCCGCGTCGCGCGCACCAGCGCGGCCACAGCGAGCAGCGTGAGGGGAAGCGCGTACAAAGTGTAGATGGGCGCCGCGTACGGATACTCGATCAGCGACATCCCGATGGCCACGCACGCGAGCGAGATCGCCGCACCGTGCTGCGTGTCGTCCACCACGGCACTCGCGCCGCGCGCACGGATGCCAAGCTGCCGCGCGGCCTCGATCGCGATGAAGAAGAGAAGTCCCCACGCGGAGAACCAGCCGAGTCGGTAGAAGCCCGCGTCGCCCCTCGAGAAAACGAGCACCGAACCGAAGATGACAGCCGCTGCACAGGGGATGATCCATCGGCGCATGCCCTCGACGGAGGACAACCAGAGCAGCGCCATCATCGGCACGGCGAATACGAGCGAAGCGACGACCGGCGGTCGAAGCGCCGCGAACGCGAGCCGTCGGAACGGTGTGATGAACACGCCGTCGACCATCGCGCCGAACCCGCCGATCACAGCGTAGAACAGGAAGAAGATCGCGATCGGAACCAATGCGCCGATCGCGAACGATCCGATGCGGGCGATCATCGCGCGCCAATGCACGACGTTCCCGGCGCGCAGTATGACGAGCCTTGCCGCGATCGCGAGCGCCACGAGCGCCGTGGGGAGCACATGCCGCAGGGTTTCCCGGTCGCCGCCGCCCGCGACGCGCGCGAGCACAAACACCATCGCGACGAGAAGACCGGCGAATAGCGCGCCTGTGATCCGGCTGCCTGCGTGTCCGTCGGCGAGGCGCTCCACATCCGTTGAGGTGTCGGCGACACCCACCGGTCCAGCCGCCAGCAGCGCGAGCCCGCCTCCGAGCAGGAAGAAGATCCCCGAGAGCTTGAACAGGAACGCCACCCCGCCCGCAGCGCCGGCAATCACGATCCACCGATGCGCACCCGTCTCATGCCACCGCACCAGCGCGAGCGCACCGAACGTCGCCACGAAGAGGATGTACCACGACGGCATCGCCGCCGTGTAGTTGGGCACGCTCCAGGTGAATGCGGCGAGCGCGACCAGACCAGCGCCCAGTGGCGGCGCGAACCGCAGCACGATGCGGTACATCGTCCAGAGCCACGCCATCGACGCGACGAAGAGTGCCAGGCGCATCACCACGAGTCCCGGACCGAACACCGCGAATACCGCGGCGTGGATGTACGTCAGCAGCCCGGTATAGATCTCGTCGAAGTCCCGGTGCGGCACCTCTCCGCCGAGCACACGCTCTGCGGATTGCCCGAGCGTCCCTTCATCGTATGCGAACCAGCCGCTGAGCAGTTCGCTGCCGAGCAGCAGTCCGCCGAACAGGAGGAGTGCGAGCAGCACGAGCGGCTGCGAAGGTGTCCGAACGGCCCTCCACCTGCCGAGCGGCGCCGTGGACCGCGTCAGCAGCGCCGCCCTGTCACCTGTCCGCCCCGCTGTCCGACTCACCACGCGATCCCGTAATCCTCGCCGAAATTGCTCGCCGCGCCCCACATCGACTTGTTCTTGCGGTCGAGCCAGATGGCCGTGATCGGTCCTGAGGTGTACCGCGCGAACTCGAGCGAATACCCGCGGCGGCGCAGGTCGTCGCGCACCCAGTCGGGGATACGCTCGTTCAGCTGCATGCGACCGGGCCGCGCCTCGTGATTGCCGAAGCTCGTGCGCATCTGGTAGCTGTGGAAACCCGGATGCTCCGCCGCCTGCTGCACGTTCTGTCCGAACTCGACCATCGCAAGGAAGAACTGCAGTAGGTCCTGCTCCTGCGTGTCGCCGCCCTGCACGGAGAACGCCATCCACGGCTCACCGTCCTTCATCGCGATGGTCGGCGAGAGCGTGACGCGCGGGCGCTTGCCGGGCTCTATCACGTTGTATGGACCGTCCTCCGCATCGAGCACGAACGACTGCGCACGCTGCGAGAGCCCGATGCCCGTGCGCCCCGCGATCACCGCCGGCAGCCACCCGCCGCTCGGCGTGATCGACACCAGCCAGCCGTTCTTGTCGGCGGCCTGGATGCTCGTCGTGCCGCGCGTGAATGCCTCGTCGAACGCGTCGTCGTCGCTCCGGCCGCGCACGCTGTCCGGCCGCGGTCCCGTCGTCGACCAGCTCGCGAGCAGGTCGGCGAACGGATTCCTCGTGCCGCCGTCCTGGAACGCGTACGGATCGCCCGGCTTCACTGCCGCGTCATTCTTGTCCTGGCTCATCTGTGCATGCCGCGACTTCGCGTACGCCTTGCTCATCAGGCCCCGCACCGGTTCTTCGGGCGGGAAGTACGGATCGCCGTAATAGAAATCACGGTCCGCGAAGGCGAGGTTCATCGCCTGGTAGATCGTATGGATGTACTGCGCGCTGTTGTAGCCCAGCGCGCGCAGGTCGGTGTTCTCGAGGATGTTGAGCGACTGCAGCATCGCCGGGCCCTGCTGCCAGATGGGGAGTTTGTAGACGTCGTAGCCGCGGTAGTTGGTGCTGTACGGCTCCTCGATCAGCACCTTCCAGTTCGCGAGGTCGGCCTTGGTGAACAGGCCGCCGTCCTCCTGCACGCCGCGCACGATCTCATCGGCGATATCGCCCTTGTAGAAGCGGTCGTACGCCGCGTAGATGGCCTCCTTGCGCGACTTCTTCGCGCGCAGCGCCTGTCGCTCGGCCTCGACCAGCTTGCGGAACGTCGCGGCGAGGTCGGGCTGCCTGAAGATCTCGCCCGCGACCGGTGCCTCGCGTGCCTCGCCCACATGCGTGAGGAACACACCCGGCGAGTACTTCCATTGCTTGATGCGCGCCTTGCCGTTCTCGATCCCGTTCGCCGCCTGCGCCTCGATCGGATAGCCCTCCTCGGCCATCTGGATCGCTGGCGCGAGCACCTGCGCGAGCGACATCGTGCCGTACTCGGCGAGCATCGTCATCAAGCCACCCGGTGTGCCGGGCGTCACTGCCGCGAGCGGGCCGAACTCCGGCGGAAAGCGCATGCCCTTGGCCCGGTAGAACTCCGCCGTCGCCCCGCTCGGGGCCACGCCAAGTGCGTTGATGCCGATGACCTTCTTGAGCCCCGGATGGTAGATGAGCGCCTGCGTCTCACCACCGCAGCCGAGCGTATCCCACATGGTGCACGAGGCGGCGAGCATCGCCGTCGCCGCGTCCACCGCGTTGCCGCCCTGCTGGAAGATCATCGAGCCGGCGGTCGCGGCGAGCGGCTTGCCGGTCACCGCCACCCAGTGCTTGCCGTGGAGGATCGGTCGCTCGGTCTTCTGTGCACCGAGTGGGGGAGCGAGAAGGGCGGAACCGATGAAGAAGCCGATGGCCGCAGCGGCGATGGCCCTGACAGATATGCGGATGCGCATGGAACGGCGGGCTGAAGGGTGTCCTCGGAAAATGCACCACGGCATCGCGGCGGGCTACATGCTCCCGTGGCGCCGCCCTCCGGACGGACTGACTAGGGCAGCGCGAACAGCGTCTGCGCCGCGCGGATCGCCGTCACGAGACGATCGATGTCCTGTGGCGTGCTGTACACCCAGAACGAAGCGCGCACCGTGGAATGCACGCCCAGCGCCCGCATGAGCGGCTGCGCGCAGTGATGACCCGCGCGCACGCACACGCCCTCCGCGTCGAGCGCGGTGGCCACGTCGTGCGGGTGCACGTCGTCGACGCTGAAGCTCACGACGCCGCTGCGTTCGTCTGCGGAGGCAGTCCCGTGCAGCGTCACGCCGGGGAGCGCAGCGAGCGAGCGCATCGCCGCAGCGGTCAGCGCGACCTCGTGCGCGCGGACGGCGTCCATGCCCAGTCGCTCGAGATAGTCGCACGCAGCGCTCAGTCCCACGGCACCCGCAACGTTCGGCGTGCCCGCCTCGAACTTGTGGGGCAGCACGTTCCAAGTGGTGTCGTCGTCGTTCACCCACTCGATCATGTCGCCACCGAAATGGTACGGCGGCATCGCCTCGAGCAGCGCCCGCTTCACGACCACGGCGCCGATGCCCATCGGGCCGCCCATCTTGTGGCCGCTGAACGCATACGCATCGACGCCGAGCGCATCGATGCTCACACGGAGATGCGGCACCGCCTGCGCGCCGTCGCACACGACGAGCGCCTTGCCCTCGCCGCCGCGCCGCGCGATCCGCACGAGCGCTGGCACGGGATTGATCGTGCCGAGCGCGTTGGACACATGGCCGAACGCGACCACCTTCGTGTTCGCATCGACCAGCTGGCCGAGCATGGCAAGGTCGATGGCGCCCGATGCATCGAGTTCGCAGATGCGGAACTCCGCACCCGCCGCGCGCGCCAGTTGCTGCCAGGGCACGAAGTTGGCGTGATGCTCCATGCGCGTCACCACGACGTTGTCGCCACGCACGACGTTCGCGCGTCCCCACGATGCAGCGAGGAGGTTGATGCCCTCCGTCGTGCCGCGCGTGAAGATCAGCGTGTCGGCATCGGCGACGCCAAGGAACCGCGCGATGCGCGCCCGGGCGTCGTGGTACGCCTGCGTCGCCACCGCCGAGAGCGCATACGCACCGCGATGCGGGTTCGCGTTGAGGTGCGTGTAGTAGGCGGCAACGGCATCGAGGACCTCGTGCGGCTTCTGTGAAGTCGCCGCCGAGTCGAGGTAGACGAGTTCCGGCGCCTGGGCGAGCAGCGGGAAGTCGCTGCGCGGTGCGAGCGTCATTCCCTCGCCATCCGTGGGCGTCATGTCCTCGTCACCGCCGGCGCACGCCGCGCCCAGAGCGTACCGTCGCGCGCCTCGACCTCGAACCGCACGAGCGCATCGGTCGCCGGCCCGCGTAGCACGGCGCCGCTCCGGCAGTCGAACCGCGCGCCGTGCCAGCAGCACTCGAGCTCACCGTTCGCATAGAGCGTGCCTTCGGAGAGCGGGAACTCGGCGTGCGTGCATTCGTCCTTCACCGCGAACAGCGCATCGCCATGTCGGCCGATGCAGAGCCTCGCCCCATTCGGGAGGGTGGCGGTGTGCAGGCTGCCTGCGGTCACGTCGTCGGCCGCGAGTCCGTCCAAGCGGACGAAACCGTTGGCGCCGGTCTTCATCGCGATGGCTCGGCGCCGGGGGACCCTGCTCCCGGCTGCGAATCATTCATCGCCGACTTGAGGGCGTGCCATGCGAGTGACGCGCACTTCACGCGCATAGGGAACTTCGACACGCCGGCCAGCGCCTGTAGCTGACCCAGCTCGCGGCGGTTCGCGGGCGACTTGTCCTCGCCGGTCACGAGTGCGTGTACCTTCTCGAACAATGCGACGGCCTCGTCGCGCGACTTTCCCTTCACCGCCTGCGTCATCAGCGATGCCGATGCCTTGGAGATCGCGCATCCGACACCCTGGAACGAGACGTCGGTGACCCGGTCGCCATCGAACTTGAGCCACACCGTCAACTCGTCACCGCAGTTCGGGTTGCGGCCATCGGCGGTGCAACTTGCCTCCGGCATGGCGTGGAAGTTCCGCGGACGCCTGTAGTGGTCCAGGATGATCTCCTGGTACAGGGCCTCGAGGTTCGCGTCCTGGATCGCCATGCCGCGCGCGGCTACTCGAGCCGCGTGTGGGTGAACCGCTCGAATGCATCCTGCTCCAGCGCGAGCCGCAGCGAGTCGTTCTCGATCGTCTCCAGTGACTCGGCGGCAAACGCATAGGTCAGCAGCGACTTCGCGTTGTCCGCGCCGATGCCGCGGCTCCTGAGATAGAACAGCGCCATCTCGTCCATGCGGCCGATCGTCGCGCCGTGCGTGCACTTCACGTCGTCCGCGAAGATCTCGAGCTGCGGCTTGGTGTCGACGCGCGCGGTCGGCGAGAGCAGCAGCGCTTTGTTGGTCTGCTTGCCGTCGGTCTTCTGTGCGACGGGGTCCACATAGACCTTGCCGTTGAAGACACCGTGCGAGCTGCCGTCGAGCACGCCGATATAGAGCTCGCGGCTCGCGCACGACTCGGCGAGATGCTCCACGAACGTCTGGTGGTCGGCGTGCTGCGAGCCGTCGAGCATGTAGAGCCCGTTGAGGCGCGCCTCGCCCCCTGCACCGACGAGCTTCGTGTAGACGTTCGTGCGCGAGAGCGCTGCGCCCGCCGCGTACGAGAACGAGTGGTAGATCGAGTCGCGACCCTGCGTCACCTGCGTGGTGCCCACATGGAACGCGTCGATGCTCTCGCGCTGGACCTTGTAATGGTCCACGCGCGCGCCATGGCCGACGACGACTTCGGCGACCCCGTTCACGAGGTACGAACCGCCCCCGATGCCGACGAAGCTCTCGACGAGCGTCACCTGCGCGAGGGGCTCTGCCACCACGAGCGTGCGGGGATGCAACGCGCCGCCATTCGACTGCTGGTCGACCACGTGCACGATGTGGATGGGGAGGTCGACGACCTCGCCCTTCGGCACGCGGAGAACGGTGCCGTCCTGCATGAAGGCCGTGTTGAGCGCCGTGAACGCCGCGCGGTCGAAGCCTGCGAGGCTGCCCAGGTGCTTCTCGATCCACGCCGGCTCCTCACGCATCATGTCGGAGAGCGGCAAGAGGTCGACGTCGGCCGACAAGCCGACGAACTGCGAGAGCGACGGCTCGAGCTGCCCATTCACGAACACCAGGCGATGCCAGCTCTCGTCGACGAGGTACGGCTTGAGATCGTCAAGCCGGAGCGTTGTCGGCGCGACCTTCACCGACTTGAACGTGCGCTCGGCGATCGGCGTGACGGAGGTGAAATGCCAGTCCTCGTCGCGCGTCGTCGGGAAACCGAGCGCCTCAAAGCGGTCGAACGCCTTGCGACGGAGCGCGGCCAGCCACGCGGGCCCCTCGCCACCACCATTCGCCGCGTACGCCGCGAACTGATCGGAATAAGGCATGGTCACGCTTCCACGGCCTCGAGCAGCCAGTCGTAGCCCTTCGCTTCGAGCTCGAGCGCGAGTTCCTTGCCGCCGGAACGGACGATGCGGCCGCCGGCGAGCACATGCACGTAGTCGGGCACGATGTAGTTGAGCAACCTCTGGTAGTGTGTCACGATGATCGTCGAGCGATCCGGGCGACGGAGCTTGTTCACGCCCTGCGCGACGATGCGCAGCGCGTCGATGTCGAGGCCGGAGTCGGTCTCGTCGAGCACGGCGAGCTTCGGCTCGAGCACCGCCATCTGCAGGATCTCATTGCGCTTCTTCTCGCCACCGGAGAAGCCGGCGTTCACCGAACGCTGCATCATGCTCGGGTCCATCTCCACCAGCTTGAGACGGTCCTCCATGAGGTCGAGGAACTCCATCGGGTCCAGCTCCTCCTCACCGCGTGCCTTGCGGATCTCGTTGTACGCAGCGCGCAGGAAGTAAGCGTTGGTGACGCCCGGGATCTCTACCGGATACTGGAACGCGAGGAATACCCCCTTCTGCGCGCGCTCCTCGGCGTCCATGTCGAGCAGGTCCTCGCCGAGGTACTCGATGGTGCCGCTGCCGACTGCGTAGCCGGGATGACCCGCGATCACCTGCGCGAGCGTCGACTTGCCCGAACCGTTGGGTCCCATGATGGTATGCACCTCGCCCGGCTTCACCGCCAGCGAGATCCCCTTGAGGATCTCCTTGTCACCGGCAGAAGCATGGAGGTCTGTGATCTTGAGCATCGGAGCGTAGTTGAATGAAGAGTTGAGAACTGCGAAAACGTTTTGTCGTGCAGTGAATCAGAGCGGAGCGATCGACAAGCGGTGTCGAGCGGAGAAGCGTGGTAACGGAGGAAAAGAGAGGAGAAGAAAAGAGAGGGGAGAGAGGAGTCACAGTTCCCTCCCACCTCCCACCTGTAGTTCAGCCCACCGACCCTTCGAGCGAGATCCCCAGCAACTGTTGCGCTTCGAGCGCGAACTCCATCGGCAGCTCCTTGAAGACTTCCTTGCAGAAGCCGGCCACGATCAGCGAGATCGCGTGCTCGGCGTTCAGCCCGCGCGCCTTGCAGTAGAAGATCTGGTCCTCGCCGATCTTCGACGTGCTCGCCTCGTGCTCGAGCGTCGCGCTGTTGTTCGCGACCTCGATGTACGGGAACGTATGCGCGCCGCACTTGTTGCCGATCAGCATCGAGTCGCACTGCGTGTAGTTGCGCGCGCCCTCGGCCTTCGGCAGGATCTTCACCTGGCCACGGTAGGAGTTCTGTCCATGGCCGGCGCTGATGCCCTTCGAGATGATCGTCGACTTCGTGTTGCGGCCGATGTGGATCATCTTCGTGCCGGTGTCGGCCTGCTGGTGGTTGTTCACCACCGCCACCGAGTAGAACTCGCCCACCGAGTTGTCGCCCTGCAGGATCACCGAGGGATACTTCCAGGTGATCGCCGAGCCGGTCTCGACCTGCGTCCACGAGATCTTCGCGTTCGTCTGCGCCTTGCCGCGCTTGGTGACGAAGTTGTAGATGCCACCCACGCCGTTCTCGTCGCCGGCATACCAGTTCTGCACCGTCGAGTACTTCACGGTCGAATCGTCCAGTGCGATGATCTCGACGACTGCGGCATGCAGCTGCTTCGTCGCGCGCTTCGGCGCCGTGCAGCCTTCGAGGTAGCTGACGCTCGCGCGCTCGTCGGCGATGATCAGCGTGCGCTCGAACTGGCCCGTGTCCGCGGCGTTGATGCGGAAGTAGGTCGAGAGCTCGAGCGGGCACTTCACGCCCTTCGGCACGTACACGAACGAGCCGTCCGAGAAGACCGCCGAGTTGAGCGCGGCGAAGAAGTTGTCCGAGTACGGCACGACGGAGCCGAGGTACTTCTGCACCAGCTCGGGATGCGTATGCACCGCCTCGCCGAAGGAACAGAAAACGACACCGACCTTCATCAGTTCGTCCTTCATCGTCGTGCCGACCGAGACGGAGTCGAAGATCGCGTCCACAGCCACGCCGGTGAGGCGCTTCTGCTCCGTGAGCGAGATGCCGAGCTTCGCGTAGGTCTTCAGCAGTTCGGGATCGACCTGATCCAGCGACTGCAGCGGCTTCACGCTCTTGGGCGCCGAGTAGTACGTCTGCGCCTGGTAGTCGATCGCCGGATACTTCACGTTCGACCAGTGCGGCTCGGTCATCGCCTGCCAGCGCCGGAATGCCTTGAGGCGCCACTCGAGCAGCCACGCGGGCTCGTCCTTCTTGGCGGAGATCAGCCGGACCGTGTCTTCGGTCAGCCCCTTCGGGATGGTATCCGACTCGATATCGGTGACGAATCCGTACTGGTACTCCCTATTGACCAGTGCTTCGATTGATGCAGACATTGGACCTCTGGACTGATTCTGAACTTGCGCGTCCTGTAATAGTGGAGTAATATAGTCGGGAATGGGTTTGGATGACAACAATACCCCGACGACCCTACCGAACGACGACGGCGTCCTCGATGTCCCCAAAGACCTCGACCCGGTTCCGGCCCAGCGCTTTCGCCCGGTACATCGCCTTGTCGGCGTGCTGTATGGAGAGTGCGACCGGCATGCCCTCGTCCAGCGCGGCGATGCCTCCGCTGACCGTCACCTGGACCGCCGCCGCGCCCGGGACGTCGATCAGCTGCTCTCCGATCACCCTCCGCACACGCTCGATGGCCACCAGTGCCTGGGACGGCGTGGTGTCTGGCAGCAGCACCACGAACTCCTCACCCCCGATGCGGCCGACGATCTGTTCCTGGCGGAGCGTGTCCTCGATCCGGCGCGCGACCTCACGCAGCACCACGTCGCCCACCGAGTGGCCGAAGGTGTCGTTCACTTCCTTGAAATGATCGAGGTCCAGCAATGCGACCGCCACCGGCTTGCCGCGGCGCCTGCTGCCGGCGATGACCGAGTTGATCGCGTCGAAGAACGAACGCCGGTTCTTGATCCCCGTGAGCTCGTCCACCATCGCGAGGTCGGACATGCGGTGCAGCATCAGCTCGAACTGCACCCCGCTCTCCTTCGCCTCTTGCAGCAGCCGGTCGCGGTCCACGAGCACCCGCACGTGTTCGACGAACTGGAACCAGCCCGTCCGCGTGAAGAGCAATGCGCAGAGGATGAACACGCCGATCGCCGACGGCAGCACCGGCTGCTCGGTGGCCGCGAAGGTCACCGCCTGCACGAACAGCGTGAGCATGAACGGCAGGTAGAACGCCATGGACGCGCCGGGAGACGACGAGAAGAACGCGACCGAACCCGCACAGAGTCCCGCGAACAGTATCAGGAGAGCCGCCTGCTCGGAGGGTCCTCCTGCCGGGAAGAGCGCGCCGACGGCGAAGGCCCACAGCGCTCCGGCGAGCGTAGAGAAGATCATCGCGCGCTGTTCGTTGCCCGCGCTCACTCGCATGGGGCGCGGCTTTTTCCGCAGTCGCCACCAGCTGAACGCGGCCGGCGTCCAGAGTATCGTGTGCGCGGCGAAGAGCATTACCAGCAGCGTGCGACTCGCGTCATCCCAATAGACGACGGTGACGAATGCGGCAAGCAGCGGATTGGCGAGGAACACCATCGGCAGCTGGCGCACCCGATTCACGGCCTGCGATACCTGCATCTCCCGCTGCAGGTCCTCGGAATCATGGGGGACGTGGAATAGCATGAGTCCTTGTAGGATATTGCGCGGAACCGTTTGCAGCCAGACTATTATCACGCGGAAACGACCGAATACACTCCCCTGGAGGTGCCATGCAGTTCGCAATCGATCTTTGGATGCCGATCCTGATAGGCGGTCTCGCGGTATTCGTGATGTCGGCGCTCGTCTGGACGGTGTTCCCGCACCACAAGAAGGAGTGGGCCAAGTTCTCGAACGAGGACGCGGTCGCCGCTGCGATCCGGGCAGGGAATCCGGTGCCGCGTCTGTATCACATGCCGCATGTCGCCTACATCACCATCGCACCGAACGGCGTCCCGTCGATGGGCCCGATGATGGCCAAGAGCGCCCTCTCGAGCATCCTGATCGCGCTATTCCTCGCCTACGTCGCGTGGCATGCGATCCCCGCGGGCGCCGAGTATCTCGGTGTCTTTCGCATCGTGGCCACGGTCGCCTTCATGACCTACGCGTTCGGCAGCATGGCCGACTCCATCTGGTTCGCTCGCCCCTGGTCGAGCTGGATCCTGCAGGCGTTCGACGCGCTGCTCTATGGCCTCGTGCTGGGCGGGATCTTCGGGTGGCTCTGGCCCGCTGCCTGAACGGAGGGCAGAAAAGTCTAAGCGGTCCGATCAGACGGCGCGCATCGCGTGCCGGAGCGCCGCCTGCGCAATCGTGACCTTGTAGGCGGTGCCGGGCAGTGGTTCGGTGTCGTACATCGCTCGCTCGGCGAGGGCCTCGATGCTATCGTCATCCAGACCGCCCGCCCCGACGTCCTCCTCCACCGACTCCGCGATACGCATCGGGGCGAGTCCCACGCCGCCGAGCACCATGCGCACCTGGCCGTCCGTGCGTCGCACGGCGGCACACGACACCAGCGCGAAATCCCACGCGCCGCGTTGGATGATCTTCTCCCAGTGCTGCGCGCCCCCGGCTGCCGCCGCAGGCAGCTCGACCGCCGTGATGATCTCGCCCGGCGCGAGCCGTGCTTCGCCCGCAGGGTCAGCCGCCGCACCCTCGTAGAACGATTCGACGGCCACCATACGGCGAGTCCCGTCGGCCGAGGCGATCTCCACCAGCGCCGCCAGCGCCGCCAGCGCGACCGCCGAGTCGGACGGATGCACGGCGCGGCACGTGCCGTCGGCGACGATGCCGTGGTACTGATGCTCGCCCGACACCGCGGGACAGCCGCTGCCGCCGTTCTTGAAACAGCTCACGTTCCGGCGCAGATACCAACAGCGCGGGCGCTGCGCGAGGTTGCCGCCGAGCGTGCCCATGTTGCGGAGCGCCGGCGTGCCCACGCTCGCGCATGCGTCCGCCAGCGCGTGGAAGCTCGATCGCACCCCTTCATGCGCGGCGATGTCCGCGATGCGGCTCCCGCTGCCGATGCGCATCGAGCCGTCGGCACGGTGTTCGATCGCCCCCGCGCCGGGCAGCGCGCGCACATCCACCACGAGCGTCGGCGCGGCGAGGCCCTCGTCGATCCACACCAGGAGGTCGGTGCCGCCGCCGACCACCACCGCGCCGTCCGCGCCGAGCGCGGTGAGCGCGTCTTCGAGCGATGTGGGGCGTTCGTACGCGAAGCCGGTCATATTTCCCGCGTGACGAAAAGAATGTTCAGTGGAATCGCCATGGGGCTGACGATGGCGTTCGCACCCGGTGCGCGGGCGCAGGACAAGCCACTGGTGGACAGCGTGCGTCCGTACCTCGTGTTCACCCCCAAGAAGGAAACATGGTTCGTTGCCGCGAACCGTGGCAAGCGGATGGTGCTCGACATCGGTCGCGTGGACCTCGAGATCCGGCGCGACTCGACGCTCGCGGAAGCGTATCGCGATGCAGTGGGTGGGTCGTCGCCGTTCCCGCTAGGCACGGCCTTCACGCTGCGCGGCCCTTGGGGGACCGAGCAGGTGCGCGCCGGTGCGATCGACAGCTGGAACGGCCGGATCGTGCTCGTGCTCGAGGGGTCGGCTGCGATGGATTCCGCGGCGCAGAGCCGCGGTGACGTGATCGCGAGCGCCGAACGACTGCCGCTCACAGGTCCGGTCCAGCGCCGGAATGCAGCCGACGGTGCCACGGCGCGCGTCCGCAGCGCGTCGGTGGCGGTGGCGTCGACCTGCGATCGCGCGGCGGATCCCGGCGTGGCTCCGGCGCGCATTACGGCGATCCGCGATTCACTCGAGGGCGCGCTGCGCGCGGCCGGACTTCCCATCTACGAGCGCCTCGCGCATCGCGTCACGGCGTCGAGTTCCCATGTCATGGGCTGCTTCGGCGAGTCGCGGATCGCGCTCGCCGTGAGCCTCCGCGTGCCGGGCAACGAGTGGGTGCGCGAGCGCGTCGTGATGGTGGACAGGTTCGGGCGCGTGCAGGAGATCGTCGTCGACGACTTCCGCTTTCAGGTGCATGATCTGCTGCACGCGTTCGACGCCGACGGTGATGGCATCGACGATATCGTGGCGGTCGGCCGCACCATGCTCGCCGGTGGCACGACGATCCTGCGATACGACCCGGCGGCGAAGAGGAAGCGCCTGGTGCGCCTCGCCGCCGGATTTAGCTGGGAGAATCGTTAGCAGGCGCTTCGTTCAGGGGATGGGCGCGGCCGCAGGCTTCGGCGTCGCGAGCGTGAAGACGACCCACTCGCCGAGCTTCCGGCGTGACTTCCCGTTCGCGCGGTCGAGATCTGTCACCGGCACGAAGCTCACGACGACGATCTTCGCATCTGGCAGGCGACGGCGCACTCGGCTGACCGTGCCGAGTCGGTAGTCGGAGTGGAACGCGCCATTGGCGTGGACCACCGGCGCACCATGTGCGGTGTACGCCGCCGCGATCGCCTCAGCCATCGTCTCGTCCTTCACGCACTGCGATTCGTAGAACCGCTGCACCATCGCATCGGCCTGTTCTTTCGTCAACTGCACACCGTGTCCGCTTATGTCGCCCATCTGGGCGGCGAAGCGTTTCCAGTATTCGTCACGGGGGCATGAGAGGTCGCGGGCGATGAGCGCGCGATCGTCGGCGGGGAGCGAATCCAGCGTCGCGCGGCCCCGACGCGAGACCGCCTGCGCGAGACGGCGCGGCACGTTGGCGCCAACCACCGGCCAGTTACGGGACTTCGCGAACTCGACCATGGGCCGGTAGTAGGCCTGATAGTTGGGCCACGGGCGAGCGTCGGCGAGAAACTCATCCTCGGGGCGCATGCCGGCTAGGTACGCATCGAGCGCAGCCTGTGCATCACGCTCGAACATCTCGAACGAGACGACCACCGGTCCCTCGTAGCGGCGCGCGATGCCCTCGAGGACTGCGGCCTGCAGTTGGTGCGTGCGAGGGTCGTCGTGCTGCTCCCCGAGGAAGACGATGTCTGCCTTGACGAGTTCGGCGACCATGACCTCAAAGTCCGCGAACCGGTTCTTCCGCGTGTTGAAGACGCGATGGGCGACATAACCGGCGGCGACTGG
>JANOTV010000044.1:0-11904 GCA_031416495.1 Gemmatimonadota bacterium | reverse complement strand
CCTCGATCACCGGCCGACCGACCGACTCACGTTCTCGGCGAGCGGTTTTCACAGTTCTTCCGATCGGCATGAGCTGTATGGCGACACCTTCTTCGACCTGATCAACCAGGCACCCGACGTGGACCTCCGCACGCCCGACGCGGACGGCACGCCATTCGCATTCCAGGGAGACCCGAACGGTCGCGAGGAGAACCCCCTCTACGTGCTCGCCACCGAGAAGAGCCGCCGCGAGCGCGCCCGCACGCAGGGAAGCCTCGAAGGCCGTTATGTGCCGCTTGGCTGGCTCACGTTCGATGCCAATGTCAGCTACGATCGCTCCGACCGTCGCAATAATTTCTTCCTCGATCAGGGCCTCAAGACGGAAGGCTTCGCACTCGGTGGTCTCGGAGAGATCGGTCAGCTCACAGGCACCACGACGGCCATCAACGCCGCGGCGAGCGCGAACCTCCTGCAGATGTTCGGCGACTTCACGCTGCGCTCGACCGTTCGCGGCATCCTCGAGCGCGAGCAGAACCAGGTGACGAACGCCAGGGGCCTGGACCTCGCCGTGCCAGGCGTGCAAAGCCTCGACAACGCCCGCGTACGCTTCGTCTCGTCGAGCACCGAGGAGATCCGTACCTCGGGCTTCTTCGTGAGCGGCGGTGCCGACTACCTCGGCAAGTACATCGCCGACGCCCTCTTCCGGCGTGACGGCAGCTCGCTCTTCGGTCCGAACGAGCGCTGGAACAGCTACTACCGCCTGAGCGGTGCGTATCGCCTGACGCAGGAAGACTGGTGGAAGTGGCCGATGTTCAGTGAACTGAAGCTTCGGGTGTCGCAGGGTACCGCGGGTGGCCGCCCGAGCTTCAATGACCAGTACGAGACCTTCGCCTTCAGCTCCGGTGGCGGCGTGCTCAAGCAGAACCTCGGCAACCAGGACCTCAAGCCGGAGCTTGCGACCGAGACCGAATTCGGCATCGACGCCATTATCCGCGACCGGTATTCGGTGCAGCTCTCGTACGCGAAGACCAAGGTAATAGACCAGCTGCTCCAGGTGCCGCTCGCCGCCCTCTATGGATACAGCTCGCAGTGGCAGAATGCCGGCACGGTCGAGGGCAACACCCTCGAGGCCACGTTCGAGGCGCAACTGATGCGCCGTCCCGATTTCTCGTGGACCATGGGCCTCGTCGCCGACCGCTCGCGGCACAGCATCACCGAGTTCGACCTTCCCTGTTACTCCACCGCGACCATCGCCTACCGCTGCGCGGGGGTCGGTCTTGGCGAGATGTACGGATTCGCATTCGCCAAGAACCCCTCCCACCTGCCGGTCGGTGCGCAGGCGAGCGCCGCTCAGTTCGACGTGAACGATGAGGGCCTGCTGGTGTGGGTCGGCACGGGCAGCAGCTATAGGCAGGGCGCGGTGCCGGTGGGCGGCTGGGGAACCAGCGGCGTGGTCGACGGCGTGACGTATGGATGGGGACTGCCCATCACGCAGAAGGATGCCGCCAACAGCAGCCTCGTGCAGAAGATCGGCGACGGCAACGCGAAATTCCGCTGGGGCTGGACGAACAGCATCACCTGGAAGTCGTTCGATTTTTATGGATTGATCGATGCGCAGGTCGGCGGGCAGGCGTATAACCAGACCAACCAGCGCATGTACCAGTGGGCGAAGAGCAGCGACGTGGACCAGGCGGGCAAGGCCGAGGAACTCAAGAAGCCGATCGAGTACTATGTCGCGCTGTATGCGGCCAATTCCCCGACGGATTACTTCGTCGAGGATGCCGGCTATGTGAAGCTGCGTGAGCTCTCCGTGCGTTATCGCATCGGCGGCAGGGCGCTCACCGTGCTGCAGGGGCTGGGCGCACAGGGCGCCTCCGTCTCACTGATCGGGCGCAACATCCTCACCTTCACCGATTACACGGGCTATGACCCCGAGGTCGGTGGCACCATCATACGACTCGACAGCTTCGACTATCCCCGGTACCGCACGGTCACCGGCAGTGTCACACTTACTTTCTGAGCCGGGGATCCCAATGAGAAAACTGATCCCGATCCTCGCGCTGGCGCTCGCCGGCTGCCAGGATCTTGCCATCACCAATCCGAACCTCCCGGACCGCGCGCGTGCCACGCAGCAGCCGACGGCCACCGAGTCGTTCGTCTCCAGCGCGTTCCGCACCTGGTGGCCCGTGGCGGGCCACGACGACTATCCCTCCAGGGCCTTGTCCACGATGGCCCGCGAGATCACCTCAGGCTTTGCCGACTTCGGGCAGCTCGAACTCTCGGCAGAACCGCGTGCCGTATGGAACAACAGCCCTGTCAATGCGCGCGCGAACGTGAACGCGACGCCGTGGGCAGGACTCTATCGCACGATCTCGTCGGTGAACGACGCGCTCATCGCGATTGACTCGGGTCTCATCATCGTCGACGCCGCGCGCACGTTGAGGGCGAAGGCGGTCGGCAAGTTCGTGCAGGGCATCTCGCATGGGTATCTCGGACTGTACTTCGACCAGGCGTACATCGTCGATGAGAAGCTCGCGCTCGACACGATAACGACGGAAGTCTTCCATCCGTATGCCGCCGTCGCCGCTGCGGCGATCGCGCAGCTTGACAGCGCCATCGCGATCGCGGGCCGCACCAGCTTCGCGCTGCCGGCAGACGGCTGGCTCTACCAGCCGATGACCAGCGCGCAGTTCATCCAGCTCGCCAACTCCTTCGCGGCGCGCATCATGGTGTACGCCGCGCGCACACCCGCCGAGCGCGCAGCCGTCGATTGGACGGCGGTGATCCGGCGCGTGGACAACGGGATCACGGCGGACTTCAGGCCGCAGGGACAGCCGGACGTCCTGTGGCATGACTGGGACCGCCTGGTGGCGCGTGTGCGCACCGCCACGCGCCCAAGCGACTTCGGGCGCCCGAGTTACTGGCTGCTCGGACCCGCCGACTCGACCGGACGGTTCATCAGCTGGGTGAACACGCCACTCAACGACCGCGTCGCCTTCCAGTTGCACACCACCGACCGTCGCATCCAGGGCGGAGCGAGCCCCGCCACGGCAGGCACGTACGTCGGCTACAACCTGAACAACATCTTCGCGGCGAGCCGCGGCACGTATCGCTTCTCGCACTACTTCTTCCGGCGTTTCGGTACCGGGGTGTCGTGGCAGGAAGGACCGCTGCCGGCGATGCTCGTCTCGGAGATGAACCTGCTGAAGGCGGAAGGCCTCATCCGCACGAACCAGGCGGCGGCCGCCGTGCCGCTCATCAACATCACGCGCGTGGCGAACGGCCAGCTGCCGCCGGTGACCATCGATGGCCCGCCCATCGGACAGGGCTGCGTCCCGCGCCAGCTCGGTGGCGCTTGCGGCAGTCTCTGGGATGCACTGCGCCATGAGAAGAAGCTCGAGGGACTGGGAGTGAGCGGCGTGATCGCGTTCTTCGATGCGCGCGGCTGGCAGGAACTTCCCGAGAACACGATGCTCCATCTTCCCGTCCCGGGCGCCGAGCTCGCGACACTTCGGCGCGCGAACTACACGTTCGGCGGCGGTGGAGTGGGCAGCGCCCCGGCCCCATCGTTCGGCACGTGCCCGGTGCTGCCGGTGCGGCTGGCTCGGTGCCCCTAGCAGCCTGCGCCGCGGCAGGTTCAACGCAACAGAGCCGGATGTGGGCCTCGCCTGGGCGTGCGCGAGTGCCCTATGGCTCGCGACGCACCACCCACCGCTCGAGGAAGTCAATCGACCGCTCGGAGATCGTCATCCAGCTCGCGTGCCGCAAGAACCCGTGGATCTCATCGGGCAGCACGAGCTGCTCCACCGGCACCCTCTGCGCGCGTAGCCGCTCGATCAGCGTGAGCGTCTCGATGAACCGCACGTTGCGGTCGTCGTCGCCATGGATGAGCAGCACCGGATCCTCCCAGTGCTGCACCGCCGAGAGTGGCGATGCAGTGAACGCAAGCTCGCCGGCCGCGGGGTCGTCGAGGCGATTGTAGTCGGTGAGAAATGTCTGGATGCCGACGTTCCAGTCATGCACGCCGTGGATGTCCACGCCACCGGCGAAGAGCTCCGGATTGCGTGTGAGTCCATGGGCAGTGAGGTAGCCGCCGTACGAGCCGCCCCAGAGCGCCACACGCGCCGTGTCCACATCCGCGCGCGCGCGCAGCCAATGCGCCGCGGCGAGCAGGTCGCGATACTCGCTCGCACCACCGGCGCCGTACGCCAGCGCCTCACGGAAGTCGCGGCCGTAGCCGATGCCGCTGCGGTAGTTGAGCGAGAGCACCACCCATCCGCGCAAAGCGAGCGCCTGGTTGAATGCATACGCGTGATGGTAGTACGAGCCGTAGTTGAAGCCGAGCAGCATCTGCCGACGCGAGCCGCCATGCAGGTAGATGATCGTCGGACGCTTGCCGGTGAACGATGCCGGCGGCAGGAACAGCTGCCCGTAGCTCTCCACATCATCGGCCGCCGTGATCGTGACGGCACTCGGCGCGACGAGTCGGCTCGACGGATAATCCTTCGGCATAGATTCCGGTGCGAGCGCACGACGCGAGGTGCCGACGACGATCGCGGCATGGGCCGGCGTGCGCGCGTCGCTGCGCAGATGCGCGACGGCGCCGTCAGCGAGCGGCGTCGGCAGCCACTCGATTCCATCGCCCGGTGTGAGTGCGACGGGCGCACCGCCGCCGCTCGCAGCGACACGCCAGAGATGACGACGGTCGCGGTCACCTTGGTTCGAGTTGAACACGACATGCCGGCGATCATGCGCGAGCGTCACGTACTCCACCTCGTGCGGCCCGCGATCGAGCTGCGTCCACGCGCCGCCCGACGACGCCATGCTATAGAGATGCAGGAACCCATCGCGCTCCCATGGGAAGACGAGCCGGTCGTCGGCGGTCCACAGGAGCTGCGTCTGCGACTGCATCGGCCAGAACGCCGAGCCCGAGCCCTCGGCCGCGCGGAACACCTCCCGCACTGCGCCCGTCGCAGCATCGGCGAGCTGGATGGACCACGGCTGCGCCGAGCGAATGGCGAGGAAGGTCATGCGCCGGCGTTCGTACGGCTCGCGCAGGAAGGCGAGCTTCGAGCCATCGGGAGACCACACCGGTGACGCATCGCCATCAGTGCTCGGCGACATCCAACGCAGCGCACCCGCTCGCGTGTCGTACACACCAACGAACGAGTGCGTGCCGCGACCGGAGACGAACGCGAGCTGCGTGCCGTCGGGTGACCAGCGCATCTCCGACGCGCCACCGCGCATGCGGAAGAACGGCGTGGCCACCGCACCTGAATCAGCGATGACGAGCTTCATCACCTGCCCGCGGCGCACGAAGACGATCGCGTCGCCTGCAGGCGCAGGCGTCGTGCGACTGCCATCGGTCATCCGTCTGGCGGCCGTACCATTCGCCGCGAGATCGACGCGCCATATCGCCTGCTCGGCACCCAGCGGATCACTCGAAGGATTGGGATTCTCACCGGCGCGATTGGTGCCACTGCCGCGTGTGAACCAGAGTGTGCGCGCGTCGGCGGAGAATGCGAGATCCGAGAGCTCCTGCCCATCATCCGTCGCAAAGTTCACCATGCGCTTCGCGGTGTACTGCGGCGCTTCGGCCACCCAGATGCTGCGTGCGCCCTCCGCGTTCTGCACCCACGCGACTGCGGTGCCGGCGAGAGAACGCACCATCGCCGTGGGGAATGGCGCGGATTCGATCGCGCGAATGGATGGTGGCGCCTGCGCAGCGAGAGGAGTCGCAGGGCCGGCATGGAGACTGCCGGCGAAAAGGAGCAACGCTGCTACGCGGCGTGGAGTGCACATGGTCGGCTGGGATGAGGGGTGCACAAACATGCATGCGCGTGGAGAGTTCACGCGAGGGAGCCCACGGCCTGCCTACCGCGCGTGCAGCGCCTGCACTTCATCCGGCGTGAGACGACGCCATGCGCCCTTCGCGAGGTCGCCGAGCACGATCGGCCCGATGGCGATGCGGATCAGGCGCATCGTCTCGATGCCCTCGACCGCGAGCAGCCGCCTGATCTGGCGGTTCTTTCCTTCATCCAACACGATCTCGAGCCAATAGCTGCTGCGTGAGCCGACGCGCAGCAGTGCGATCCGCTTCACCTTCAGCACATCGCCGGTCTCAGGCTCCACCACGCCCGCAGCGAGTCGCGCGAGCGCGGCCTCATCGGGCTGGCCGCTCACCTGCACGTGGTACGTCTTGTCCACGTGCGACGCGGGGTCGAGCAGGCGCGCGGACCAGCGCGTGTCGTTGGTGAGCAGCAGCAGGCCCTCGCTCGCCTTGTCCAGCCGCCCCACGGGACCCACGAACGGCAGGTCCGCGCCGGTGAGGCAGTCGTAGACCGTCGAGCGCTCCTGCGGGTCGCTGCGCGTGGTGACGACGCCGCGCGGCTTGTTGAGCGCGATGTACACACGCTCGGCGGCGCCGATGCGCAGGCCATCGACTTCAATCGCCGCGGACTCCGGATGCACGCGGTGCGAGATGTCGCGCACGACCGTGCCGTCCACGCGCACGCGCCCTGCCTCGACCAGGCGCTCGCCCTCCGAGCGTGAGCAGTGCCCGAACTTGGAGAGTGCGCGGGCGATGCTCACGGTCGCCGTGTTTTTGGTGGTCACCTGGACACGC
This sequence comes from Gemmatimonadota bacterium, assembly GCA_031416495.1. Taxonomy (GTDB): domain Bacteria; phylum Gemmatimonadota; class Gemmatimonadetes; order Gemmatimonadales; family Gemmatimonadaceae; genus Pseudogemmatithrix. The sequence goes on along the minus strand of JANOTV010000044.1, from coordinate 5,300 downwards.
GGGGGAGCGGCCAGAAGTGCAGTGGGTCGCGCAGGCTCTGCAACTCTCTATAGAAGTACAGCGCCGTCGGCTGTCTTGTGGTGAAGCGGAGTCCCTCGAGGAACTCGAGCGCCACGACGCGCATCTCTTGGAAGCTGCGGCCGGAGTCCTTGGCGATGGTGCCAAGCCATTGCTCATTCTCGAGCTGCTTGCGCGCGACACGCTTGACGAGGTTGAGGATGGTGGTCGTGACGAGTCGCTCCAGTTCACCAAACGGCTGTCGTTCGAAGATGGCCCGCACAGCGCGTTCGCGCGCCGGGTGGTATTTGCACAGGATGAGCGCACGGAGTTCGGCGAACAGAGGCGCGGGCTCTCCGCCGAACGCACTGTTCGAGAGAAACATGGCCGCCAAACTACATGACCCAGCGTTTGCCGCAGATATCGGCTCCCTGCTCGCGGCAGGATTCACCTGGAACGTAAAGGAGGCGGCGCCACTTGTGTTGTCACGCATCATAGAACTTCTGCCGGGCGATCCGTGGAAGTGGGCGAAAGCCTAAATTAAATCATGATGACACCGACACCGCTCCCAGTGCAGAAGCGTCTCTCGTTCCTCGACCGCAATCTCACGCTCTGGATCTTACTCGCGATGGCGGCCGGCGTGCTCATCGGGCGCTTCGTGCCCGGCACGCGCGAGGCGATGGACGGCGTGACCGTCGGCACGACGAACATCCCGATCGCGATCGGCCTCATCCTCATGATGTATCCGCCGCTCGCGAAGGTGCGATATGAGACACTGCCCACGATCTTCCGCGACTGGAAGCTGCTGTTGCTCTCACTCGTGCAGAACTGGCTGATCGGCCCGGTGCTGATGTTCGCGCTCGCGGTCGTGTTCCTGCACGACCGGCCCGAGTACATGATCGGCCTCATCATCGTCGGTCTCGCGCGCTGCATCGCGATGGTGCTCGTGTGGAACGACCTCGCGCGCGGCAGCAGCGACTACGCCGCGGGACTCGTCGCCTTCAACAGCATCTTCCAGGTGCTCTTCTTCGGCGTCTATGCGTGGATCTTCGTCACCTGGCTGCCGTCGGTGCTGGGCATCGAGGGCGCGGTCGTGCAGGTGAGCATGGGCGAGATCTTCCAGAGCGTCATGATCTACCTCGGCATCCCGTTCCTTGCGGGCATGCTGACGCGCTTCCTCCTGCGCGGTGCAAAGGGCGAGGCCTGGTACAGCGGCGTGTTCATCCCGCGCATAGCGCCCATCACGCTCCTGGCGCTGCTCTTCACCATCGTAGTGATGTTCAGCCTGCAGGGTGAGCGGATCGTCGCTGTGCCGCTCGACATCGCGCGCATCGCGGTGCCGCTCATGCTCTACTTCGTGAGCATGTTCTTCCTCTCGTTCTACATGGCGCGCCGCATCGGCGCCGATTACGAACGCTCGGCGTCGGTCGCCTTCACGGCGACGGGGAACAACTTCGAGCTCGCGATCGCCGTGGCCATCTCGGTCTTCGGCATCTCGTCCGGGGTAGCATTTGCTACGGTGATCGGTCCGCTGGTCGAAGTGCCGGTGCTGATCGGCCTCGTGAGCGTATCACTCTGGCTCGGCCGGAAGTGGTTCGGCTGCGGAGCGACCGCGCCCGGAGAGCCGCAGCATCCCTGAGTCTGAAGCACTCCTGAGCGGGATGCGCGTCAGATGCTCGTCTTGCGGCTGCTGACCAGGCGCAGCAATCCGTTGATGGCCACATGCTGGAGCCAGGTAGCTCCGGTCAGTAGCCGTCGCGCGTCCAGATGATGATCATGCCGCACCGCCGATCCGCACCAGAGAACTGTGCGGGGGTGTTCGCCGGTCCCGAGTAGATCTCGATGCCCGCGATGTCGCGCGTGTTGGGCAGCATCTCGAGCGGGAAGCGCTTTGGCATCGGCACGTTGTCGATCACGATCTGCATCGCACATGCGCCGGAGCCGTCGCCCGTGAGCGAACCGCCTTCACGCTTGCTGATCGCGACGAGATCCGAGATGCCGGATGCGTTGTGCGATGGCGCGAGGAGGACCGACGGCGCGAGGCGCAGGTAGTCGGCGCTCACGGGGAGGTTGCGACGGTCGATCTGCTCCTGTGTGAGGAAGAAGCCATTGCCCTGCTTCCGGCGCTGTTCGAACTCCAGCATGCGCAGCGAGCGGCGCTCCTCGATCACGACCACCGGCCCAAGCGACTGCGCGGACGGCTCCATCGTGTAACTCAGCCGCAGGGTCTCGCCGCGCGCGACCTCGATGATCGCCGAGATCGGGCGGAAGCCGAGTCGGCGCACGATCACGAGGTACTGACCGGCGGGCACGTCCACGAAACGGAAGCGTCCGGCACTGTTCGTCTGCAGCTTGATCGAGGTGCGGAGGATCGAGACCTCGGCCATGCCGAGCGGATTGAGCAGTGTGTCCGTCACGAGGCCGTCGATCTCCCCGAGCGGCACGCGTGCTGCCTGCGGTGGTGCGGCTGGGGGGCTGACGCGTTGCGCGGTTGCGGGCGCCGCGAGCAGCGCGAGGGCGAGCGAAACGGCTACTGGACGCAGGATCATGCGAGGATGGTATCGTCGGCGAGCCGCCGCGTCCACTAGCGCCTGCCGCTGTCCGCTCGGAGAGATGAGGGGGGGCTTGCGCTTGTGACCCTTTTGTTACCTCTTTCGCCCCAGCGACCGACTGTCCCCTTCCGATAGAACAGCGCCGCGCATTCGGACTGCACCATCACTTTTTGGAGGTCACGTGAGAATGAGGAGACTCGTCTCGGCGGTCCTCGCACTGTTCCTCGCTGTCAGCACGACAGCGGGCGCACAGGGAACGCGAGAGATCACCGGCAAGGTCACGCAGGTCAGCGGCGCGCCGCTCGGCGACGCGAATGTGAGTGTCGTGGGGCAGGCGCTCGGCGTGCGAACGAATGGAGAAGGCGAGTATCGCTTGCGTGTCCCGGCTGGTGAAGTGGTGGTGTTGGTCCGCGCGATCGGCTTCAAGCGCCAGACCACCCGCGTGGGTGCAGCGCAGACGACGGCTGACTTCAGGCTCGAGAAGGACGTGCTGCAGTTGGAAGGCGTGACCGTGACCGGCCAGGCGACGACGATGGACAAGCGCAACGCGTCGACCGCAGTCGCCTCGGTGAACTCGGAAGAACTCAACCGCGTGCCGGCCCGCTCCATCGAGAACCAGCTGTCGGGCAAGGTGCTCGGTGCTCGCATCCTCGAGAACAACGGTGCACCGGGCGGCGGCGCGCAGATCCAGATCCGCGGCGCAACCTCCATCCTTGGGCAGGGCGACCCGCTTTACGTCATCGACGGCGTCATCGTCTCCAACGCGACGATCCCCAACGGCCTGAACTCCATCTCGCGCGCCGGCGGCACCATCGGCGGCGTACAGGACAACGCCGTCAACCGTCTCGCTGACATCAATCCGGCGGACATCGAGAACGTCGAAGTCCTCAAGTCGGCGGCTGCTTCGGCCATCTACGGCTCACGCGCCACCAACGGCGTCGTCGTCATCACCACCAAGCGTGGCAAGTCCGGCGCTCCGCGCTGGAATGTCACGCAGCGCGTCGGCACTGCGGCAATCTCGCGCAAGATCGGCTTTCGCACGTACGACACGATCAGCGATCTCGTGCCGGCCGGCGACACGACCCTCTGGGTCGGCAATCCCACGGCGGTCGGCATCGCTCGTACGCTCTGCGCACCGAACTGCACGAACTACGACTACGAACAGCAGCTCTTCGGCCGCACCGACCCGACGTGGGAGACGCTCCTCAGCACACGCGGCGGCGCAGGCAACACGCGCTACTTCGCCTCGATCTCGGACAAGCAGGAGTCCGGCATCATGCTGAACACGGGCGCGCGTCGCACCGGCGGCCGCTTCAACGTCGACCAGACGGTCGGCACGAAGCTTCAGCTCTCCGGCGGCGTTGGCGTGACGCGCAATACGCTCAAGCGCGGGATCACGAACAACAACAACGCCGGCATCTCGCCGACCTATGACCTCGGGTACATCCCGCACGTCATGGATTTACGCAAGCGGGCGGACGGCACGTATCCCGTGAACCCGTTCTACGCCGGCGGTTCGTCGGTATCGAACCCGTTCGCCAACGCGTACGAGATCCAGAACGACGAAGAAGTGTGGCGCCAGACGGGCAATGTCCGCGTCGCGTACGAGCTCTTTTCGCGCGCCGGCCACAATATCAACCTGTCGTACCTGGGTGGCGTCGACCGCTTCCAACAGGAAGGTCTGGCCTACTCGCCGCCGTTCCTCCAGTTCGAGCCGAACGACGGACTGGCCGGCACGGCCGCCGTCGCGTCGTCGCAGGTCTATCAGTTCAACCAGAGCATCAACGTCGTCCATACCTGGACGCCGAGCCTGCCGTTCGTGAATAGCATCACGAGCTCAGTCGGCATGACGGCGGAAGAGCAGTCCCAGCGCACCTATCGCATGCAGGCGCGTGGACTGATCCCGACGCTCCCGATCACGCAGGGCGCCTCCGTCACCGCGGTCGAGGACAACCGCACCGGCATCCGTGACCAGTCGATCTACGTCAACGAGCAGGCGCTGCTTCTCGACGAGAAGCTCTCTCTCTCCCTTGGTTTCCGTGCCGACCGCTCGTCGGTGAACGGTGATCGTGAGAAGTACTACCTCTTCCCCAAGTACTCGGCATCGTACCGCATCACCGAGCCGTCCTGGGCCACCGAGTACACCGACGAGATCAAGTTCCGCGTCGCGATCGGCCAGTCGGGCAATCGTCCGCGCTTCGGCGACCGCGATCTGCTCTACGCCAATGGCGGAATCATCGGCGGGCTCGGCTCGCTCGTCTCGGCGGGCACGGTCGGCAACCCGGAGATCAAGCCGGAAGTCATGAACGAGACGGAATACGGTCTCGAGCTCTCCTTCCTCGACCAGCGCCTGAACTTCGAGGGCACCCGGTACGAGCGTCGCATCACCGACCTGCTGCTGACCTTCCCGCTCGCTCCGTCCTCGGGCCTCGGGAACAAGATCATCAACGGCGGCGAGCTCTCCGTGAAGGGTTGGGAGTTCGGCGTCGTCGGTATCCCGCTCCAGCGCGGCGACTTCACCTGGACCTCGCGCATCAACTTCTCGGCGAACATCCAGACGGTCGACACCATCCCGGTCCCGAACTTCAATGTGGTGGGCTCGTTCGGCGCGGACTACGGCCGCAACCGCATTGTCAACGGCGAGCGTTCCACCTGGGTGTGGGCCAACGCCCCGCTCGGTGTCGGTGGCGCGGTCCGCGACACGATCGTCGGCGACGCCAACCCGACGCACCAGACGCAGTTCTCCAACGA
>JANOTV010000043.1:0-12153 GCA_031416495.1 Gemmatimonadota bacterium | reverse complement strand
GACTCGGCGAGGACACCTCCATCCATTGGCATGGCATCCTGCTGCCGCCGGAGATGGACGGCGTCCCCGGCGTCAGCTTCCCGGGCATCCATCCCGCGACGACGTTCGAGTATCGCTTCCCGGTGAAGCAGGCCGGTACCTACTGGTACCACAGCCATTCGGGGCTGCAAGAGCAGTTGGGACACTACGGCGCGCTGATCCTCGATCCGATCGAGCCGCACCCGTACCGGTACGACCGCGAGTTCGTGCTCGTGCTCTCCGACTGGACCTTCGAGAATCCGTATCGGCTGTTGGAGCGGCTCAAGAAGCAGCCCGACTACTACAACTACCAACGCCGAACGCTCGGCGACTTCTTCCGCGATGTCTCGAAGGACGGGCTCGGTGCGACCGTGCGCGATCGCCTGATGTGGTCGTCGATGCGGATGAATCCTACCGATATCGCCGACGTCACTGGCGCGACGTACAGCTACCTGCTCAACGGGCTGGCCCCGGAAACGAACTGGACGGGGATCTTCCGTCCGGGCGAGCGCGTGCTGTTGCGCGTGATCAACGCGGCGGCGAGCTCGTATTTCGACGTGCGCGTGCCCGGCGTGCCGATGACGGTGGTGCAGGCGAGCGGCCAGTATGTGGAGGCCGTCGAGACGGATGAGTTCCGGATCGCGCCCGCTGAGACGTACGACCTGCTCCTGCAGCTGCCGGACGATCGCGCATACACCGTGTTCGCCGAGGCGATGGACCGCAGTGGCTTCGCGAGTGGCACGCTTGCGCCGCGCGCCGGCATGGTCGGCGCGCTGCCCGCGCGTCGGCGCCGCCCGACGCTCTCGATGGCGGACATGGGGATGGCTCACGGCTCCATGGCTGGCATGGACCACTCGGCGATGGTGCCAGCGGCGGCGGCCGTCGACGAACACGCTGGGCACGACATGGCCGGGATGCCCGACAGCGCAACGCTGCGCGCGCCGGGCACGCTACCAGAGCCCGCCGCACACGGACCTCGCACCCATGGCGTCGGGAACGCGATGGTGCCCGAGATGATCTCGAGTCGGCTCTCCGAGCCCGGCGTCGGACTCGGCGAGGACAGGCGCCGAGTCCTCGTGTACACCGACCTGCGTACTCCCGCGCCGAACCCGGACTTCAAGGCCCCGCAGCGCGAGGTGGAACTCCACCTCACCGGGAACATGGAGCGCTTCATGTGGGCGATCGACGGCATTGCGTTCCGCGACGCCGAGCCGATCAAGTTCACGCACGGGGAGCGGCTCAGGCTGACCTTCGTGAACGACACGATGATGAACCACCCGATGCACCTGCACGGCATGTGGATGGAGCTGGAGAACGGGCATGGCGACCGGATCCCGCGGGTGCACACGATCAACGTGAAGCCCGCAGAGCGGGTGTCGCTCCTGGTGACCGCGGACGCGCCGGGGCGCTGGGCGTTCCACTGCCACCTGCTCTATCACATGGAAGTGGGGATGTTCCGCGTGGTCGAGGTGGGTGAGGGTGATCCGCACGCGGGGCACGAGATGCCACCAGGCATGGTGGAGATGAGTGGAGCGACCGATGCGCACTAAAATGCTCACCACGGCGCTCGCGTGCGCGCTCACCGTCGCGCCGCTCGGCGCCCAAAGAGCCGGCGGCCACGACCCGCTCCACGAAATGGACTGGGGTCGCACGACCTTCGTCCTCTCCGAGGTGCTCGAGTTCGCGCCTCAGGACGATGCGCGGCCCGTGCGCTACGATCTCATAGGCTGGACCGGTGGACCCATACACCGACTCTGGCTCAAGGCCGATGGCGCGATGGTGACCCGTGGTCAGGGCTCGCACGGCGAGTATAAGGCGCTCTATGGCCGGATGGTCTCGCCCTTCTGGGATGCGCAGTTCGGCCTGCGCGCTGACCTGCAGTCGGTTGCGGGCAGGACCGAGTCGCTCGTCGGCGCGCTGGTCGGCCTCCACGGAGTGGCCCCAGGATGGTTCGAACTCGAGTCCGCGCTCTTCGTGACCACGGAGGGCAAGGTAAAGGCGGATCTGACCGGATCGTACGACCTCTACCTCTCACAGCGACTGGTGTTGCAGCCCCGCGCCGAGGCCAGTGTCGCCGTGCAGGACATACCGGAGTTCGGCGTCGGCGGTGGCCTCACCAACGGGTCGGTCGCGCTCCGGCTGCGGTACGAGCTCCGTCGCGAGTTCTCGCCTTACATCGGCTTCCTCTGGAAGCGCAGCTTCGGGCGGACCGCCGAGTTCGCGCGCTCCGCGGGTGAGCGCTCCGGCGAGGCGCTCTTCGTCGTGGGCGTGCGCCTCTGGCGGTAGTTCGGACGCTCTGACGGTCGTGGGCGACCGCTCGCGCGGATGATTCGGTGCGGCGCCTCATGGTCTCCACGGCGCCGCACGATGATCGGCGCGATCGGCACCTGAAGCGCGCGCGACTCCGTACCGACGGACCAGAGATACTCATGGACCACGAACACGGATCGCACGATCACGGGAGTGACGGAGGATCAACGTCGCACGACAGGCCCCGGCGTCCGCAGGCGTCGCCGTTGTTTCGGTTGGTTTCAGAGCACGTGCACCGCCTGCAGACAAACACAGCGACCTGCGGTGGCGTAGCGTGCCGCGTCGCGCGATACTTCGACCTCCCCGATTGAAATTCCCACACCCTGCCTACCGAGGGACCGATCGAAGAGGCGCTGGCGTCCATCGGCATGAAGGCTCAGCGCCAAGGCGCTGCCGACGCGGCCACCACCGTGCTGCAAATCGCCCAGATGGATTGCCCGACCGAGGAGGGTCTTATCCGGGGCAAGTTGGTGGGCATGGCGGGCATTGCCGGGCTACAGTTCAACCTGATCCAGCGGACTCTGACCGTCCAGCATTCGCCCGAGGCGATCGGCCCGGCCGTCAAGGCCATTGAATCGCTGGGATTTGAAGCCGTGGTGCAGACCACGGACGAGCCGCGCGATCCGCACTCGCCGGCGCCCAAGACCAACTGGCTGCCGATGGTGTTCTCGGGTATCGCCGCCGTGCTGGCCGAAGTCGTCGTCTGGGCCAACAACGGCAACCACTGGGTGGTGGTCGCGCTCGCGTTGGCGTCCATTGCCACGGGCGGGCTGAGCACGTACAAGAAGGGTTGGATCGCCCTGAAGAACCGCAATCTGAACATGAACGCGCTCATGTCCATCGCGGTGACCGGCGCCATGGCGATAGGACACTGGCCCGAAGCGGCAATGGTCATGTTCCTGTTCACGCTGGCGGAGGTAATCGAGGCCAAGTCACTGGACCGCGCCCGCAATGCCATCCGCGGCCTAATGGAGCTGACACCGGCCACCGCCACCGTTCGCCAGGGCGACGGCGCCTGGATGAAAGTGCCGGCCAAGGAGGTAGCCTTGGCTGCGGTGGTGCGGGTCAAGCCGGGGGAGCGCGTCGCCCTGGACGGCATCATCACCTCGGGCAGTTCCGCGATCAATCAGGCTCCCATTACCGGCGAAAGCCTGCCAATCGAAAAAGCCGAAGGCGACCAGGTCTTTGCGGGCACGATCAACGAGACCGGCTCCTTCGAGTACAAGGTCACCGCCGCCGCCAACAACTCGACGCTGGCACGCATCATCCACGCGGTCGAGTCGGCCCAGGGCAGCCGCGCTCCGACCCAGCGCTTCGTCGACCAGTTCGCCAAGGTCTACACGCCGGCCGTTTTCGCGGTAGCGTTGCTGGTAGCTGTTGTTCCGCCTTTGGCCATGAACGAGCTCTGGCTCGACTGGATCTACAAGGCGCTGGTGCTGTTGGTGATCGCCTGCCCCTGTGCCCTGGTCATCTCCACCCCGGTGTCCATCGTCAGCGGCCTGGCCGCGGCGGCGCGGCGCGGCATCCTGATCAAGGGCGGTGTCTACCTGGAGGGTGGACGCAAGCTCAAGGTGTTGGCCCTGGACAAGACGGGAACCCTGACCCATGGCAAGCCTGAGCAGACCGATTTCGTTGACCTGAGCGGCGACCGGCAAACCGTGCAATGCTGGGCGGCCAGCCTGGCCGCGCGCTCGGACCACCCGGTGTCCCAGGCCATCGCCAGGCATGCCAAGCAAGCCGCAACGCAGGCCCTGGAGGTGCAGGACTTCAGGGCGCTGCCAGGTCGAGGCGTGAGCGGGCAGATCGAAGGCATTCTGCTGCACCTGGGCAATCATCGCCTGACCCAGGAACGCGGCTTGAACACGCCCGCGCTGCACTCGACGCTGGAGTGCCTGGAGCGCCAAGGCAAGACAGCGGTCATGCTGATGAACGAGTCGGCGGTGCTGGGTATCTTTGCCGTGGCGGACACGGTCAAGGACAGCAGCAAGAAGGCCATAGCTGAGCTGCACGCCTTGGGGGTGCGCACCGTGATGCTGACCGGTGACAACCAGCACACGGCGAACGCGATCGCCGCCCAGGTCGGCATCGATGAGGCGCGAGGCGACCAGCTTCCCGAAGACAAGCTGCGCACCATTGAAGGCCTGGTGGCCAGCGGGCAGGGTCAGGTCGGCATGGTGGGCGACGGCATTAACGATTCTCCGGCGCTGGCGCGCGCGGACATCGGTTTCGCGATGGGCGCCGCCGGTACCGACACGGCCATCGAGACGGCCGACGTCGCCCTGATGGACGACGACCTGCGCAAGATTCCAACGTTCATCCGGCTGTCGCAGAAGACTGCACAGGTGCTCACGCAGAACATCGTCCTGGCTCTGGGGATCAAGGTGGTCTTCGTGGCGTTGACGTTCACCGGTCAAGCCACCATGTGGATGGCGGTGTTTGCCGACATGGGAGCGAGCCTGCTGGTCGTCTTCAACGGCTTGCGCTTGTTGGGAAAGAAGGGTGCGGCATGACTGAACTCAGCTCTGGGCGACCTGCGGTGGAGTGGATCCCGCCGAGCGAGCTTGCCCGTCGGCTGATGGACGAACACAATACATGGACAGTGGCGATCACGCGGCTGGCGGCGGGGATCGAGGGCGTGCGCATCACGCCGCACGTATTCACGACGACAGCGGAACTCGACACGCTTGGCGCGGCACTCGGACGGATCGCGGCCGAGTAGCGAATCGGGATCGCCCTGGGCGCCCGCGTAGTCCTTTCTTACATCCCAAACGCCGGAATGTGTGTGACTGAACTCTTCTGCCCACTCCTGCACCGTGCGCTTGGCGCTCTCTCCCTCGCGACGTTGACCCTGGGGGCGCAGCCGCCCGCGCCGTCCCCGGGCGCCGTCGTCCCGCTCGCCTCGCTTCGCGTACGCGCCGAATCCTGGGACTGGTTCGATGCCGGACCCGAGGGACGCTACGGGGTCGGCCATGCCGTCGCGCGGTTCGGCGCGACGCAGCAGACGGGACCGTGGCAATGGCGACTCGAAGGTGGCACCGCGCTCTTTGTCGGGATTCCCACGGATGCGGTCCGGCCCGCACCGGCAGGGGCGCTGGGTCTCGGCGGCGTCTATTACTTGGCCAACGACCGGCGCGAGAACGTGGCCGCGATCTTCCTGCGGCAGGGCTGGCTGCGCTGGTCGGAGAGCGGGCACGCGGTCCGTGCCGGACGCTTCGAGTTCAACGACGGCGTGGAGCGGACACCGAAGGACCCGACACTCGCCGCGCTCAAGTCGCAGCGCGTCGGCCAGCGCCTCATCGGTTCGTTCGGCTTCGCCCCTGCCCAGCGGGCGTTCGACGGCGCACACTATTCGCTCACCCGAGGTGCGAATAACCTCACCCTGCTGGCCGTGCGGCCCACCACGGGCGCGTTCCGCGCCGATGCGCAGGACGGGCTGAACGTGGACATGGCCTACGTGGCCCTCAACCGTGGAAGGGTGGGAGCCGCGAGCGAGATGGACGTGCGGATCTTCGGTCTCCATTATGCCGATCGTCGTGGAACCGTTCCGGTGGACAATCGGACGCTCGCCGTTCGGCAGAACGATCGCGATGACATTCGGGTCACCACCATCGGGGGCCACTGGGTCGGAACGCGTCGTGTGGGACAGGCGACGCTCGACGGGCTCTTGTGGGGAGCCGTGCAGACTGGCGACTGGGGAGCACTGGAACACCGGGGCAATGCGGTGGCCGTCGAGGGAGGGTTCCAGCACGCCGCCCTTCCTTGGTCGCTTTGGCTGCGCGGAGGCTGGCTTCGCACGAGCGGTGACGACGACGCATCGGACGCTCAGCACGCCTCGTTCTTCCAGGTCACGCCGACCCCGCGGCTGCATGCGCGCTTTCCGTTCTACAACCTGATGAACTCGTCCGAGGTTTTCGTCACGGCCTCGGTCAAGCCCGCGTCGGCGGTGGGGTTGCGCGGTGGCGTGCACTCCGTATCTCTTGCGGAGCCCGGCGACCTATGGTATCAAGGCGGTGGTGCGTTCGACCGCAGTACCTTCGGCTTCGTCGGGCGTCCGTCGAATGGGGCGACGTCGCTGGCCGTGGTGACCGACCTGTCGCTCACCTGGCAGGCCCGGCCCCGCATCGCGATCGAACTCTATGCTGCGAACGCTCGTGGCGGGGATGTGATCCGCCGCATCTACGGCGGCGACTCGCACGGCCGCTTTCTCTACCTTGAGACCACACTTTCACGCTGACCGATGCTCAAGTGGATCGCCCTGGTTGTTGCTGCCACCGCCGGACTCGCCATCGGGCTGGGTAGCTATACGTTCGTGGCGGCGCGGGGGTCCTCATATCTCACCGACGATCCTGCGGCCTGCGCCAACTGCCATGTGATGAGCGACCACTTTGCTGCGTGGCAGAAATCGAGCCACCGCGCGGTGGCGGTCTGCAACGACTGCCACGCTCCGCACGACGGCTTCCTGCGCAAGTACGCCGTCAAGGCCGAGAACGGGTTCGTGCACTCGATCAACTTCACCACGGGTCGGCACCCCGATCCGTTGCGCATTCGTGAGGGCAACCGCCGGGTGACGCAGGCGGCCTGCCTGCATTGCCACGGCGATCTGGCGTCCACCATCACTCCCGGGGGCACGACGTCCGGGCATGGGGGGGCGCGATCCGCTCCGCTGGACTGCATTGCCTGCCACGCCGATGTCGGCCACTGGGTCCGCTGAACCTTGACGAGACGACCAACATGACCAACTTCCCCCGCCGCGGCGCGACGCCGCTCACGCTCACGCTCGTCGCCCTGCTCTTCGCGCTGGGCGCGGTGGCGGTCGGCATGCTGCTGCGCGACATCACGCGGAAGCAGGACGACGCTCAGGATCCACACTTCCGCGTGGTCGCGCTCACCGACACGACTACGGATCCCGCAGAGTGGGGGAAGAACTTCCCGCTGCACTATGACATGTATCGGCGCACCACGGACATGGTACGCACGCGCTACGGCGGCAGCGAGGCGATGCCGAGGATACCCACGGAGCTGGACCCGCGCGACGTCGTGGCCCAATCGCGGCTCGCCCAGTATCCGCAGCTCGTGACGATGTGGTCGGGGTTCCCCTTCGCCCGGGATTTCCGCGAAGACCGGGGGCATGCGTACATGCTTACCGACCAGGTGTATACGGAGCGTCAGCAGGCGGTCCAGCAGCCCGGAACCTGTCTCCACTGCCACGCGTCCACCTACGCCACGATGGTACGGCTCGGAGGCGGAGACGTGAACAAGGGATTCGAAGCCCTGAACAAGAAGCCCTTTCGTGAGGCGCTCGCGGAGACGGGCCAGCACCCCGTCTCGTGCGTCGACTGTCACAACCCGTCCACGATGGCGCTGCGCATCACGCGTCCGGCCTTCGTCGAGGGCATGGCGGCGTACAAGGCGTCGTTGGGCGTGAAGGACTACGACGTGAGCACCATGGCCACGCGCGCCGAGATGCGCAGCTTCGTCTGCGCTCAGTGCCATGTGGAGTACTACTTCAAGGGTCCGGAAAAGCGGCTGACCTTTCCGTGGGCCAAGGGACTCACGGGCGACTCGATCCTCGCCTACTACCAGCAGATCGGCCACAAGGACTGGGAGCACAAGCTGACGGGCGCGCCCTCGCTCAAGGCGCAGCATCCCGAGTTCGAGCTGTACAGTCAGGGCATACACGCGCGGAGTGGGGTGGCGTGTGCCGATTGCCACATGCCGTTCGAGCGCGTGGGGGCGCAGAAGATCAGCAGCCATCACGTGCAGAGCCCGATGCTCACCGTCAATCGCTCCTGCCAGACTTGCCACAGACAGAACGAGGACGAACTGCTCTCGCGAGTGGCCGTGATCCAGGACCGAACGTACGCGATGCGCAACGTCGCCCTGGATGCGCTCATGGCACTGATTGCAGACGCCGAGAAGGTGCGCGCGCGCGATCCATCGGGTGCGGCACTCAAGGAGGCGCAGGGCTTCCAGCGCCAGGCGCAGTTCCTGCTGGATTTCATCGAATCTGAGAACTCTTTAGGGTTCCACGCGCCGCAGGAGGCGGCGCGTCTGCTCCAGCAGTCCGTTGACTATTCGCGGCGCGGTCAGCTCGCCCTGCGTCCCCTCGCGGCGAGGCGGTGAGTTCGAGGCCCACGCACCGAGGTGGGTCGGATGCGGGCGCGTGTATCGCAATCCCTGACAGGGAGGTGTTGTCCCGCATCCACAGTTCGCGCTTCGGCGCGATCAAAGCGCGACCACTCACGCCAATATTTCCGAGTGAATCGTTCAGCAATTCCGCGCTCCATCGGACGAATGCTGTGGTGATTCCCCTTGCGCGGATCGAGATTGCATTGGTTGCCCTGACAACGGTGTAAGGGGAATCCCGTTGTTCGAGTGCATCAGGAGCGGGGCGTGGCCTCCCATGCGGCGCTGGGACTGTCGGCACAGGTTGTGCAGCGCTTAACGGCAACGCCGATGCGTCGGCACGCGACAGCCACGCCCCTAACCCAACTTCCGCGATGCCCGAAGCCAACCTGCAGCAGATCGAGCGCACGCTCACCGAGATTCCATTCCCGAAGAAGTTCGCGGTGGAACTCTGCGCCGAGTGCAACCTCGCCTGCTCCATGTGCCACCACCCGTCGATGCTTCGGCCCAAGGGCACGATGCCGTTCGCGCTCTGGCAGCGATGCGCGGACCAGGTCGCGGCGATCGCCCCTGACACCGAATGCTGGTTCTCGTTCTGCGGTGAGCCGCTGCTGGAACCGGAGCTCCTGCTCCGCATGATCCGTTACGGCAAGAGCGTCGGCCTGCGCTCGATCAACATCAACTCGAACGGGATGCTGCTGACGCGGGAACATGCCGTGCCGTTGCTCGAGTCGGGCGTGGACCTGATGGTCTTCGGCATCGACGGGTTCTCGGGTCCCGTGTACGAGCAGGTGCGCGTGGGCGGAAAGCGCGAGGTCGTGTACGCGAACGTCGAACACCTGCTCCGTGAGCGCGCACGGTTGGGCGCCGGCCCGGAGATTCAGGTGCAGTTCATCGAGATGCCGGTGAATGTACACGAGATGGACGAGTTCTCGGCGCACTGGCTCGCGCGTGGCGCCACCGTGAAGCTCAGGAACCAGTTGAGCTGGGGTGGTCAGTTGACGGCGGAGCGCACGCACACGCCCCCTGAGCGGATCCCCTGTCCGTGGGCCTTGACGATGATGCACGTGTTCTGGGATGGAAGGGTGCCGCGCTGTCCCGGCGATACCGAGGGTGAAGAGGGTGCGGGTAACGCATGGCATGCGCCCCTCGCGGAGCTGTGGGCGGAACTGGGGCCCTATCGAGCGAAGCACCTTGAGCACCGGTTCGACGAACTGCCTGACCGGTGCCATACCTGCACCGACTGGGCCACGGGCGCGGCGAAGCGCGTGAAGCCCCGTTCGTTGCCGGTCCACTGAGCGATGCCCGGCACGCTCTTTCTCTGTGGTGCCGGCAACTCCGAGGGGGTGCGACTCGCTCTCGCTGTGAACCAGGCCGCGCCGCGGTGGGAACGGATCGTCCTCCTCGACGACGATCCCGCGAAACGGGGGGAGCGCAAGCTCGGAGTGGAGGTGGTCGGCTTGCTCTCCGACCTCCGTCACGCTGACCGGGAGACGGATGCGGCGGTGAACCTCGTCGGCCGGACGACTGCGGGACGACGCGCGGTCCGCGAGAGGATCCTGGCGAGCGGCGTGCCAATCGCGCCGATGGTGAGTGCGGATGTGGACATCGTGGGCGTGGAACTCGCGGATGACGTCATCATCTACCGCCACGCCACACTCGGCCCGGAGTCGGTGATCCATGAAGGTTCCGTGGTGTTCATGGGCGCAGTCGTCGGTCATGAGTGCGTCGTCGGACCGGGGTCCGTCATCGCGGCGAACGCGGTGCTCAACGCCCGCGTCCTGCTCGACGAGGGCGTATACGCCGGGTCGAGTTCCACGGTGATCCCAGAGATACGGATCGGTGCGTGGGCGACCATAGGCGCCGGATCGCTTGTGCTGCAGGATGTGCCCGCCGGCGCCAGCGTGCTTGGTGTGCCGGCAGAGATCGTGCACTGTCGTGACGACCTGCCCGGCACCGCGATCGCGTCAGCCGATGTCCAGTCAGCGCCGCCGCCGGAAACGCTCTCGGTGCCGGCGCTCAAGGTCCTGATCTCGGATGCGTGGAGCGCGGTGCTCGGTCCGAGCACGAACGTCGACATAAGTTTCTTCGACGCGGGCGGGACCTCGCTCTGCGCCCTGCACGTCCGCGAGCGCCTGATGGCGTCGGCCGGGATCAAGCTCGCGATGACCGATCTGTACCGGTTTCCGACGGTGCGCGCTCTCGCCGAGCACCTCGCGCGTGGCGACTCGTCTGTGGCGTCCGTTGCCACGGATCGGGCAGCGGCGCGGCGCCTCGCGGCGCGACGGCCGCTGCGCGACGCCAACCCCTCGCGCTGACGTCCGCTGGGGTCCACGTCGGGGAAGAGTCGTTTGGCGAGCGCCTGCTGGAGTCGCCGCCGCCGCACGCGATCACGAGGCCAAACGCGGCTCGAGAGAGGCGGATGGCAAGTCCGCGCCATCGTCACGGGTTGAGCAACCGCACACAGTGGCCCGACTCGGTCGAACCGAGCAGCGCCTGGAGGTTGCCGTTGGTCCATGGCCGGAAGAATCCGTCCTCGCGCACGGAACCACGGGCATCGAATGTCCCGCGAAGATCCATGACCAAACGATCCCACGCCGCGTCCGAAAGCTGTTGGTCAAGTTCGACGGCGCCAGCGCGCGAGCAACGCGCGGGCTACTTGCCTTCAAACTTGAATGAGACCTTCAACTTCACCCGATACGTCTCGATCTTGCCGTCCTTCAGCGTCATGTCGAACTGCGTGATCTCCGCGACGCGAAGGTCGCGCAGGGACTTGGAGGCCCGCGAAACGGCGGCGGCCGCCGCCTTCTCCCAGGAACTCTTGCTGGTGCCGACGAGCTCGATGATCTTGTAGACGCTTTCAGCCATCTGGATATCCTCCTCGAGGAAAGGTGAGTGGGGCGCTACGAAGAGATCGCGTGCGCAATTGATCGTAACCCTTTCGCGATCACTCCGCTCGCCCCTGTGAAAGGGAGCGTTCGGGGCGGACTCGGACTCGGTCGATGGGGAATGTCCGAGATGGCGGTCGCACGATACTTTGACCTTGACCACGCCGTCCGCTCCATTCGGAAGGTCGGCCTTTGCATCGGAGTGATCAGATGAATCGGATCCGTCTCGCGTCCCTCCTCTCCGCACTCCTCGCGACCGCGACGCTCGGCGCGCAGTCTCCGTCGGCTGCACCGGCGATCACGCCCCTCGTCTCCACCGAGTGGCTCCAGGCCGAGCTGGGCAGGCCCGACCTGGTGATCCTCCAGTTGAGCGCCACCGAGGACTTCGCCAAGGCGCACATTCCGGGCGCCGTGAGCGTGGACTTCATGCGCGAGTTCGTCGCGCCCCCCGTCGAGGGCGGTCTGCGGACCGAGCTCCCTGCCGCCGATGCACTCGAGCGCGTGCTGCGCGAGAAGGGCATCACGGCAACGAGCCGCGTGGTGGTCGTCTTCGACCAGCCGAACGCATTCACGCGCGCCGGGCGTGCCTTCTTCACGCTCGAGGGGGGGGGACTCGCCGGCCGCGTCGCCGTGCTCGACGGCGGGCTCCCGAAGTGGGTGCGCGAGGGCCGAGCGACGGCGAGCGGCGCCGGCCGCTCACCGACGGCTTCGACGATCGTGCTCACTCCCGAACTGCAGCGCCGCGCCACCCGCGACGACGTGCGCGCGGCGGTCGGGCGCGCGGGGACGCGTATCGTGGACGCGCGTGACA
>JANOTV010000042.1:0-3766 GCA_031416495.1 Gemmatimonadota bacterium | reverse complement strand
CGCTGCCAGCGAGGGCCGCCTCAGGCGCCAGAACGGAGGCGCATTCGAGCGCGAGTGATGCCCTCGTGGCACCACGAAGTCCGTCGCTGATCGCCTGCTGCCAGCATTCGTGCAGATCCAATGACTGAGTAAGACTGAGTCTTACCATTCCTTCCGACTCCAGCCGCTCGATCAGGTCAGTGAGATCCAAAGAGCTGCGACTGTGCAGGTTGCGCAATCGTGGGAGCGTCGCGAAGCTTCCGAGAAGCATCGCAATTCGAAGGACCCGCATCAACTCCGGTTCCATGGATGCGAGCCGGTCGCTCATCAGGTCGCGAAGCGAAGTGGGGAGTTGCTCCTCAGCCTGCAAAGATGAACGGTGCGCGCTCAACTCGCGGACGAAGAGCGGATTCCCCTCAGCGGCCCGCGCGACGACGGATACTTGCGCTGCCGACAGTGCGACACGCCGCGATCCATTATGTGCTGCAGCGAGCAGTGTGGTGTCTGCTGTTCCTAGCGGAGGCACATGAATGAGCCTGACCGCCTGAGCGATTGTGCCGCTGCCGCGATTGCCATGAGGGCGCACGCGACTCGTGGACAGCCATAGCACGCGATGCCCCTGAAGCCGCGCCATAAGGATTCCGACCAATGACGCAGACGCCGAATCGATATTGTGGACGTCGTCAAGGAATACCAGCAGCCTGACCTCATCAGTGATAGCCTCCATCAGGTCTTGAAGCGCCGCCAACAGGTCATCGCGCACTGAGTTGAGTGTCGTGCCCGGATTCACGTCCGGCTTTTCTGAACGCTGATTGAGCACTCGATCGAGCAACGCGCGCGTACTGGGGTCACAGCCTGCAGATCCCGGAACGGCGAGAAGAAGAGGAACGAGTGAGAGAAGTACGGAAAGCGGCTTGGTTGAGTGCGCGATGGTCGCTCGCACGGATGCGGACTTGAATCCGGTGAGTTCAGCGTATGCCCGTGTCTCTTCGGCCAGACGCGTCTTCCCGATGCCTGGAGCGCCCCACAAGACAGTCGCACTTCCGCCACCGGTGGTTGTTTTATCGACCAACGCCGTGAGGCGAGCCATCAGGTCGCTGCGGCCGATCAGCGGAACGTCCGATGCGCCTTGGCGGGTCCACTCCGTCCGCCGCTCCGCAATCCGCCGCCTCAGTATCGTCGCCGGCAGCCCGATCACCGCCGCACGATCCCCCAGCTCCTCCATGTACGCATCGATGATCTCCAGCGCCACCGACTTCGACCCCGCCATCGCCGCGCTCTCCGCCCGCGCCAGCGTCGCCTCCTCGTTCAGAGGGTCGGAGCGCATCACCTGCAGCGCCCAGCGCTCGAGATCCGCCCAACGGCCCTCACGCCGCGCGAACGCGATCTGCTGCAGCGCGCCGCGACGGTGCTGCGCCGCGAGGCGATCCTTCACGCCGTCGAGCCATGCCTGGAATCGCTCGCTGATGAAACGCGTGAATCCGGGAGCGAATGCGCCCGCAGCTTCGATCGCGGCGGCGTCGGCGGTGACCGGCCAGTCGTCCGCGAGGGCGCGCGCGAGGTCGCTGTCGACGCGCGCCGGGTCGAGGTACAGCTCCTCGCTCTCCTCGTCGAGCGTCAGCCCCTTCTGCCGCAGCCGATACAACATCTGGCGCAGCGAGTGCCGGCTCTGCGCCTCGCGGCCCTCGCCCCAGAAGATCTCGGTCACATCCGCGCGCGTCAGGCGCTCGCCGGCCCGTGCGCACAGGTAGAAGCCGAGCGCGAAGACGACTTCGGTGCTCAGGGTGACCTTCTTGCGCCCTATCTGGATCTCGCTCGCGCCCAGCACGTGCATCCGGATCAAGTCGTCCACATCCTCGTCTGGTGTCGCCACCACTTCTGCCTCACTCCGTCATCAGGTCGTCACTGCGTCGTGGGGGCTATCGTATGCAATCACACGCTCCCGTGGACTCTCTCCCGCCGGCTCACGCCCACGGTCCGTTCGACGGCCTACCGCTTCGGACGGCCACCCAGCGCGAGGATCTTCTCGATCCCCATGCCTTCGGCCTCGGCCTGGAAGTTGAGGACGACGCGATGGCGAAGGACGCTGAATGCGATGGCATCCACATCCTCGAAGTCGGGCACGGACCGCCCGTCCATTGCCGCACGCGCCTTGGCGCCGAGCACGAGGTACTGGCCCGCGCGAGGGCCGGCTCCGAAGCTCACGTACTTGCGCACGGCATCCGACGCGCCGGGCTCGCCCGGACGCGTCGCGCGCGCGAGCCCGACGGCGTACGTCACCAGTGATGGCGGCGCGGGCAAGCGTCGCACGAGATGCTGCATCTCGCGCACCTCGGCGGCCGTGAGCACGGCCTTCACGACGTTGTTCTGCGTGCCCGTCGTCGTGGAGACGATCGCTTCTTCCTCGGCCACGCTCGGATATCCGATGCGCAGCTCATACATGAAGCGGTCGAGCTGCGCCTCGGGAAGATGGTACGTGCCTTCCTGCTCGATCGGGTTCTGCGTCGCGAGCACGAAGAACGGCTCCGGCAGGTTGTACGTCTTGCCCGCCACCGTGACCGCGTGCTCCTGCATCGCCTGCAGCAGCGCGGCCTGCGTCTTCGGCGGCGCGCGGTTGATCTCGTCGGAGAGAACGATGTTGCCGAACACGGGGCCACGCGCGAAAGTGAAAGCGCGCTTGCCCGTGCCGTGGTCCTCCTCGAGCAGTTCAGTCCCGGTGATGTCACTCGGCATGAGGTCGGGCGTGAATTGGATGCGCGAGAACTGCATGTCGAGCGCTTCGGCGAGCGTCTGGATGAGCAGCGTCTTCGCGAGGCCCGGCACGCCGACGAGCAGCACATGGCCGCCGGCGAGGACCGCACTGATCATCGCGTCGACGACCTGATGTTGTCCGACGATGCGCTTGCCGATCTGCGTCGCGATCTCACCGCGCGCGCGCGCCAGACGAGCCAGCAGTTCGAGGTCGCTGGCGTCGGCGCCGGTGGTCGTGCGTGTTGCGGTAGTGGTCACGAGATGATGGCTCGGGGCTTGATGCGGCGGCGCTGAACAGAGGGTGGTACGAACCTGCGGAAGATAACGTTCAGTGCGCGGTCGTCGGGAGAAGGGTTACCGTCCCGGATGCGCAAGCCGTAGATGGAAAGACGAAGGGCGACCCATGCGGGCCGCCCGTTGCATCACTCGATCACCAACGGGCTAGCGTACGGTGAACTCGACGCGCTGTGACACGGGGAAGTTCTCGCTCGCAAGCGTCGCGACGGCGACGTAGGTGCCGGGCTTCGCCTCAGTCCACGAACCCTTGTAGCGCAGCGAGTCGCTCGTGCGCAGCACCTTGTTCTGCATCGCCTGCGTGAAGAGGCGACCGTTGCTCCAGCGCCAGACTTCCTTGCCGACTGAATCAAGCACGACGATCTCGTGCGTGCGGCCATCGTGGAAATTCACTTCGAGCTTCTTCGATCCATCGTTCACGACGTGGAAGGCGAAGCGAACGCCGTCCTCGACAGCAACGTCGAATGACGGCGTGAGTGGAGATGACGATGCGGTGCGGGCCGCGTCCACGCTGCCTGTCGCGCGCGTGGTGCTCGAAGCTTCATTGCGTGTGCTCGGCCCACACGAGAATGCGAGGGCGGCGACAGCCAGCAACGTGAGTGGAAGCTTTCCGTTCATCGGACGAGCACCAGGTGGGGTGGTGACCAGAAACTTATCAACAGAAGGACGATCTGTCAAACCGAGGGTAACGGCTAAGTTGATGCGGGACCGTGATTTGCTTGAAGTCACGAATGTGCGGTCC